>JAHWKC010000176.1 GCA_019348095.1 Pseudomonadota bacterium
TGCCGCACGCCTTCTCCGACCATCACCGCTACAGCGCATCGGACTTCGAATTCGGCAGCCGCCTGCCGGTGCTGATGACCGAGAAGGACGCGGTCAAGTGCACCGAGTTCGTCACCGACCTGCACTACAGCGTGCCGGTGCGCGCCGAACTGCCCGAAGCGTTCTGGATATCGCTGCTGGACCGGCTGGGCGGCAAGTAGCCACGCACACGGCATCCCCTTGAAATAGAGGGGCAGGCGATTTGCTGTTGCCGTTGTGAGCCAATCAAGAGCAAATCCTCCCCAACCCTCCTTTCCAAAAGGAGGGAGCCTTTTTCCAGAGAAGGGTGCAACGGCTCGCCCCGTCGCCATGCCAGAATCACCGCCATGACCCCGCCACCGGACTTCATCGTCGCCATTCCGGCCCGCTTCGCCGCCTCGCGCCTGCCGGGCAAGCCGCTGCGCGAGCTCGGCGGCGAGCCCCTCGTGCGCCATGTCGCGCGCCGCGCGCTTGCGGCCGGCGCGCGCGAGGTGTGGGTCGCGGCCGACGACGATCGCATCGCGCAGGCGCTGTCCGACAGCGGCGTGCGTGTCGCGATGACCTCGTCCGATCACGCCTCGGGCACCGACCGACTCGCCGAATGCGCGCGCGTTGCCGGCTGGAGCGACGACACCCTGGTGGTCAACCTGCAGGGCGACGAACCTTTCGCCCCGGCCGCCGGCATCAACGCGGTCGCGGCGCTGCTGCGCGACAGCGGCGCCGACATGGCGACGCTGGCCGCGCCGATCGAAACCACGGAAGCCCTGTTCGATCCCAACACCGTAAAGCTGGTCCTGGCGGCCGACGGCGATGCGCTGTATTTCAGCCGCGCGCCCCTGCCGTGGCCGCGCGATGCGTTCGCGCACGACCGCGGGCGCTTGCCCGGCGGCGATCACTGGCTGCGCCACATCGGCATCTACGGCTACCGCGCCGGATTCCTCAAGCATTTCGCATCACTGCCGGCCGGCCGGCTCGAGCGGGTCGAGTCGCTGGAGCAATTGCGCGCACTCGAAGCCGGCCACCGGATCGCGGTGGCAATGACGCCCGAACCGTTCCCGCCGGGTGTCGATACGCCCGATGACCTCGCCCGCGCAGAAGCACGGCTGGTCGCGCATGGCTGAACCGCTGCGACTGCTGGTCATCTGTCTGGGCAACATCTGCCGCTCGCCGATGGCCGAGGGCGTGCTGCGCGCGCGCATCGAGGACTCGCCGCTGGCCGGGCGGGTTGAGCTGGACTCGGCCGGTACCGGCGACTGGCACGTCGACTGCTGCCCGGATGCGCGGGCGATCGCCAGCGCCGCCGGGCACGGCATCGACATCAGCGGCTTGCGCGGCCGCCAGCTGACGCGCGAGGATTTCAATCGCTTCGATTGGCTGCTGTGCGCTGATCGCAGCAATCTGGCCAATGCGCGGGCGCTCGCGCCGCCCGGCACCCGCGACAAGGCCGCGTTGCTGCTGGAATGGGCCGGGGTCGAGCGCGGCGGCGAAATCCCGGACCCCTACACCGGCGGTCCGGAGCAGTTCGAATACGTCTGGCGGCTGCTCGATCGCGCCGCCGACGGCGTGGTGGCACGCCTGCAGCGCGAGTCCTGACCCCGCGCACGATGTTTTGTAGGAGCGGCTTCAGCCGCGATTCGTAAACGCGGCGCAACCAACCCGCGCATCAGATCGCGGCTGAAGCCGCTCCTACAACAGCAAGCGCGCAGCAGCACGCCCCGCAACAGCACGCCCGCACTTGCGCTGCCGCATAATCGGCCCCATTCCTGAGCCGATGTTTTCGCCGTCGATGGTCGCGTCCCGCACGCCTGGTGCGTTCCAGTACTCCGCTCCGGTTGCGCTCTGGCGCAAGCGCCCGTGCGGCCCTGCCTGCGCCCGGCCCTCGGGCTGGGGAGCGGCGTCGGGAGAAGGGAGGTGAGCGGCACTAAAAAGCCCCCGGTATTCGACGGCAGGGCGTTCGCCCGCGGCCTCAGCACCGCGCCGGGCGTGTACCGCATGATCGGCAGCGATGACGGCGTGCTCTACGTCGGCAAGGCCAGCGCGCTGAAGAACCGGGTCGGCAGCTACTTCAACGCCACGCCCAAATCCGCGCGCATCACCACGATGCTGAACCAGGTCGCGCGCATGGAGGTCACGGTCACCCGCACCGAGTCCGAGGCGTTGATCCTGGAGAACGAACTCATCAAGTCGCTGAAGCCGCGCTACAACGTGCTGCTGCGCGACGACAAGAGTTACCCCTACGTGCTGCTGACCAACGAGACCTGGCCGCGTATCGCCATGCACCGGGGCCCGCGCGCGATCCCTGGACGCTACTTCGGCCCCTACGCGAGCGTCGGCGCGGTGCGCGAGACGCTGAACCTGATGCACAAGCTGTTCAAGCTGCGCAGTTGCGAGGACAGCGTGTTCCGCAATCGCTCGCGGCCTTGCCTGCAACACCAGATCGGGCGCTGCACTGCGCCCTGCGTCGGCCTGGTGCCGGCGCGCGAGTATGCCGAGAACGTACGCCGCGCGTGTCTGTTCCTGGACGGCCGCAGCGACGAGCTCACCGACCAGCTCGGCCGCGGAATGGAAGCGGCCAGCGAGCGGCTCGACTTCGAGGAGGCCGCGCGCCTGCGCGATCTGGTGACTTCGATCCGCAGCCTGCAGGCGCGGCAGTATGTCGACGGGCGCGCCGCCGACCTGGACGTGCTTGCCGTCGCGATGCAGGGCGCCGCAGCCTGCGTGCTGCTGCTGGCTTTCCGCGACGGGCGCAATCTCGGCACCCGCGCCTTCTTCCCCCGGACCAACGGCAGCGACAACCCGGCCGAGGTGCTGGCGGCCTTTGTCTCGCAGTACTACGGCGAGCAGCTCCCGCCGAAGGAAATCGTGCTCGATCGCGACATCCCCGATCGCGAACTGATCGAACATGCGCTGTCGGCCGCCGGCGAGCGCCGTGTGCAGATCCGGTCCAGCGTGCGCAGCGAACGTGCCGGCTACGTCGAAATGGCCCGACGCAACGCCGAGCTCGCGCTGGCCAGCGAACGTACCAGCCATGCCGCCCAGCACGCCCGTGCCGACGGGCTGCGCGATCTGCTCGGCATGGCCGCGCTGCCATCGCGGATCGAATGCTTCGACATCAGCCACACCATGGGTGAGGCCACGGTGGCCTCGTGCGTGGTGTTCGACGCCGAAGGCCCGCTGCGCGGCCAGTACCGCCGCTACAACATCACCGGGATCGAGCCGGGCGACGACTACGCCGCCATGCACCAGGCGATCGGGCGCCGGTTCAAACGCGCGGTGGACGAGCGCGCCGGTGGCAAGGAAGGCGTACTGCCCGACGCGCTGCTGATCGACGGCGGCGCAGGTCAGGTCGCGCAGGCGCGCGCCGTTCTGGAAGAGCTCGGGATCGAGGACGTGGCGTTGGTCGGCGTCGCGAAGGGACCGGCCCGTCGTCCCGGCGACGAGGAACTGCTGCTGCCCGGCGCCGATGGCCAGCCGGGCCGCTGCGTGCGGCCGGGCGCGGAATCGCCGGCGTTGCAGCTGATCCAGCAGGTGCGCGACGAGGCCCACCGCTTCGCGATCACCGGCCATCGCGGGCGCCGCCAGAAAACCCGCAGCAGCAGCCGCCTGGAGGATATTCCCGGCATCGGCCCGCGCCGGCGCGCCAACCTGTTGCGGCACTTCGGTGGATTGGGCGGGCTCAAGGGGGCGGGGGTCGAGGAGATCGCGCGGGTCGACGGCGTCAACGACGCGCTCGCCGAGCGCATCTATGCGACCCTGCACGGACTGGAAGTGGTCGGGCGCGCCGTGGAAGGGCGTGAGGTGGAAGGACGCGACGTGGACGGACCTGCGTCGGCAGCTGCCACGCCTGCACCCAAGAGCGATTCGCGGAGCGAGCAATGAAGTTGACGGTTCCGACCATGCTGACCCTGCTGCGGATCGTGCTGATCCCGGTGCTGGTGCTGGTCTTTTTTCTGCCGTTCAAGTGGACCAACATCGCGGCTGCGTCGATCTTCGCATTCGCCTCGATCACCGACTGGCTCGACGGCTGGATCGCGCGGCGCTGGAACCAGTTCTCCGCATTCGGCGCCTTCCTCGATCCGGTCGCCGACAAGCTGATGGTCGCCGTCGCGCTGATGCTGATCGTGCAGAAACATCCCACCATCTGGATGACGCTGTGGGCGGCGGTGATCATCGGCCGGGAAATCGCGGTGTCGGCGCTGCGCGAATGGATGGCCGAGCTGGGCCAGCGCGCCAAGGTCAAGGTGGCCTCGATCGGCAAGATCAAGACCATCGTGCAGATGCTCGCGCTGATCTTCCTGCTGTATCAGGACCCGTTCATCGGACTGCCGATCTTCGTGATCGGCGAGTGGCTGCTGGCGGCCGCCGCGCTGCTGACGCTGTGGTCCGGCCTGGCCTACCTGCATGCGGCCTGGCCGACGCTGCGCGAGGACGGAAATAGGAGTTGACACAATGGCTTCCATGCCTAAAATGGCGGCTCCTCAGCGGGAATAGCTCAGTTGGTAGAGCACGACCTTGCCAAGGTCGGGGTCGCGAGTTCGAGTCTCGTTTCCCGCTCCAGTTTTGAGGGTTGATCTCTCAGTCAAAGCCCCGCTCGCCGGGGTTTTGTTTTTTCAGGCGGTCGCATCCGATGGGGTGCAGCACGGATGTTTCGTGCATCCGCTGCACGCGGTATTCTTCAGCGTGCAAGTCACCGGCCGGGTGGCAGAGTGGTTATGCAGCGGACTGCAAATCCGCGTACGCCGGTTCAATTCCGACCTCGGCCTCCAGTTTGCAAGCCCCGCTACGGCGGGGCTTTTTTTTGCACGCATACCACGGCCCGAGCGTTCCGGCACCGGTCGCGCGTGCCGTAAGCTAGGCACGCGCGCGGTTCACTGCCCGGATGGCGAAATCGGTAGACGCAGCAGACTTAAAATCTGTTTCCAGACCCTGGAGTGCGGGTTCAAGTCCCGCCGTCCGCACCACCTTCCGCATCGGCTCCAGGCCATTGCGGCTGGAGCCGAAGCCGATCTGAAGCGGCTTAAGCCGGTTGGAGGGGCGATTCCGCTTTAACTGCGGTCCACTCGCAGCGATTGAGGCTGATCGGATCAACGAACATGCCACCGATCCGGCCGCCAATCTGCCAACGCACCTGCGCGTTCACCGCCCCGATCCCGGGAACATCCAAGGAGACAAAGCTCCCGATCTGCAGCGGCTCGCCGCATTCGGCCATGAACCCGCATTGCGAGACATCGCAGATCGTCACTTCAACGCTGTAATAATGCGGATGACGCAAGCTGGCAGACGTATCCACCTGCAGGCGATCCGACCGGCGCTGCTTGAAATGATC
>JAHWKC010000177.1 GCA_019348095.1 Pseudomonadota bacterium
CGGCATGGGCGGCGAGTCTACATAGCCGGCCGGGTCGTTCAACCGTAAGCGGGGCAATTCGCCTGCACCTCAAGTTGAGGTCGACCCGCGTCCAGCCCGCTTGAGTCTTTTGAGCCGCTTTGCAGGACTTTTGAGCGGGTTATGTGCTATTGGGCGGCCAGGACCCCCGCGTTAGCGGGGATTTCACCTCTGAGGGCGGCCAGCTCGGCCGCGACGCGCGCCCCGGCAGCGGGAACCGGTGCAGCGCCCACCATGCGCTCAGCGGCATCGCCAGCAGCCACAGCGGCAGCCAGCCGAGCTGCGCGTGGTGGCCGCGCGCCGCCGGCAGCAACAGCAGCAGTACCGCGCCGATCGCGACGGCGTAGCGCAGGGTCGCTTCGAGGCGCGGGTCGATGGGTGGAAATCCGTCGCGGGGCGAGTGGGTATGCACGGTCATGGGGCGGCTCCTGGCGGGTGGCAGCCCCACCATCGCTGCAGCCCATCTCACCGGTTGCGACCGCGGCGCAGGCCGGTGCCGTTGTAGGAGCGACGTAAGTCGCGATAACGCCACCTCCGGACGCAACGCATCGCGACTCACGTCGCTCCTACAAAAGCCGACGCTATCGGTCGTACTGGCTCAGCGCCAGCGACAGCAGCGAACGCGCCTGTTCACGCAGCGAGGGCGGCTCGACGATCTCCGCGTCGCTGCCGTAATGCAGCACGTCCATCAACAGCTCGCGGCCGGAACTGAAGGGCACCTTGAGCTCATAGCGCCCATCGGGCAGGAACCGCCCCTGCTGCTGCGAATGCCAGTGTTCGTCGGCGACCCAGCGCGCGGCCTTGGCGCTGAATACGATCAGCGCCCAGCCCTTGGGCGTGCCGGAGAAGATCCCGTAGCTGGACGCGAGCTGGCGGTCGAGTTCCTCGTCAGGCACGTCGCGCGCGGCATCGTCGAGCAACCGCGCGGCGACGATGCGATCGACCGAGAAACTGCGCAGGCCGTCGCGCTCATGATCCCAGGCGTCCAGGTACCAGTTCTCGCGGTAGTGGGTCAGCCGCTGCGGCGAGACCGAGCGCCGGGTCGGCTGGTCGGTGGAACGCGCCCGGTATTCGAATGCGAGCTGCTTGCGGTCGAGCACCGCGGTGGCGACATTGCGGAAGGAGACCTCGTCCAGCCGTCGGGTGCGGTGGGGGATCACCCGCACGCGTTCGACCGGCACGCGGCGGCCGCCGGCGTGTTCGTCGAGCAGCTTCTCGATGCGGTGCTGCAGCGGTGCCAGCGCATTGGACAGCACCCCGCCGCCGCTGCGCATCAGCAGCTGCTGCGCGGCCAGCAGCGAGTGCAGCTCCTGCGAGCTCAGCCACAGCCCGGGGAGTTCGAAGCGGTCGGCCTCGTCGGGGTCGTAGCGGAAGCCGGCCTCGCCGTTGCCGATCACCGGCGCCATCAGGTAGTCGCGCAGGTAGGCCAGGTCGCGGTACACGGTCGCGCGCGAGCACTCCAGCTCCCCCTGCAGGCGCTGCACCGTCACCGGATAGCGCGCGGCGGTGAGGATGCGGTGCAGGGCGTGAATGCGTTCGATGCGTTCCATGGCTGGCGGTTCCCACTGGGGCGAGGTCGAGCGGCTGGCTGGTGGCGGCCGGGTTCTGCGTTAAGCATGGCACCGGCCGCTGCAAGGTCGCCACTGTCGCAGGGGATTGTGATGAAAACCGCCGCACGCCGCGCGCTGCTGGGCTGCACCCTCGCCGCGCTGGCCGCGCCAGTGTGTTGGGCCGGGCCGCGCGAGGAGGTGAACGAGTCCATCGCCAAGTTCGCCGCTGCGCGCAGTTACCACGCCGACATGGAGATCGCCGGCGCCACGCCGGTGACCGGCCAGCTCGACTTCGTCGCGCCGGACCGTTACCGCATGAGCATGTCCGGCATGGGTGAGCAGACCATCATCGGCGACACCATGCACCTGAACATCCAGGGCCAGACCATGCAGGTGCCGCTGCCGAAGGGAACGCTGTCGCAGTGGCGCGACCCGGCGCGGCTGGCCGAGAACGCCAGCAGCATGACCGTGACCGCGCTGGGCAGCGACGCGCTGGATGGCGAGGCGGCAAAGAAGTACCGGGTCGAGCACACCCAACCCCGCCCCAGCACGATGACGCTGTGGATCGGCGCCGACGGCTACCCGCGGCAGATCCTCGCCACCGGCCAGGGCCAGGCCGGCGAGACGGTCACCACCACGATCCGCTACTCGCGCTTCAACGATCCGGATATCCGTATCGAGGCGCCGAACTGAACGGCAGCGGCGTGAACAGCCCGTCGTAGCGCAGCCGAGCAAGCTCGGCTCTACGGAGTCACAGGCGCTTTTTGTAGGAGCGGCCCATGGCCGCGATGAAAACCGGATTACCGCGCCTGTCCGATTCACGTTCGCGCCCATGGGGCGCTCCTACAGAGAAGCGGCGGCCGGGGTGCGGCGTTGCGGGTAGAGCGGAGCTTGCTCCGCTGCGGTCCGGTGGGCGAGGCGTGGCGTGGATTCGCAGCCGAGCAAGCTCGGCTCTACGGAATCATCGGGCGCTTTTGTAGGAGCGGCCCATGGCCGCGATGGAACCGACTGGCACGCAGACCAGGGCCTTGGCCGCACACAGAGGGCATCCCGCGCGGATGCAGGATGCGGACAGGGCTCGTATCGCGGGAATGGGCACGCCCATGCACAATGCGCGGATGCGCAACTCCGCTCCTGCCGAGCCCGTCATCAACTATTCGCCGTCGCCGGGCGACGAGGTCAAGACCACGACCTGCTACATGTGCGCCTGCCGCTGCGGCATCAAGGTTTGGCTGACCGACGGCAAGATCCGCTACATCCAGGGCAATCCGGCGCATCCGGTCAACCAGGGCGTGCTGTGCGCGAAGGGTTCGGCCGGCATCATGCAGCACTATTCGCCGGCGCGGCTGGACAAGCCGCTGCTGCGCGTCGGCGAGCGTGGCAAGGGCGAGTTCAGGCAGATCGAGTGGGACGAGGCGCTGCGCATCGCCACCGGCTGGCTGGCGCCAATCCGCCAACGCAATCCCGACGAGCTGGCGTTCTTCACCGGCCGCGACCAGAGCCAGGCCCTGACCGGCTGGTGGGCGCAGCAGTTCGGCACCATCAACTACGCCGCGCATGGCGGCTTCTGCTCGGTGAACATGGCCGCCGGCGGGCTCTACACGCTGGGCGGCTCGTTCTGGGAGTTCGGCGAGCCCGACTGGGAACACGCCCGGTACCTGATGCTGTGGGGCGTGGCCGAGGACCACGACTCCAACCCGATCAAGCTCGGCCTTGGCAAGCTGAAGGAACACGGCGCCAAGGTCGTCGCGGTCAACCCGGTGCGCTCGGGCTACGGCGCGATCGCCGACGAGTGGATCGGGATCCGGCCCGGCACCGACGGGCTGTTCGCGTTCGCGCTGATCCACGAGCTGCTGAAGGCCGACCGGATCGACCTGGACTACCTGGTGCGCTACACCAATGCGCACTGGCTGGTGATCCGCAATCCCGGTGGCGCCGATGACGGCCTGTTTGCGCGCGACGCGGCGGGGCGGGCCTTGTGCTGGGATCGCGACGGCCACGGCCAACCCGCCCCGCTCGGCGCAGGCGAGGGCGCGCAAGCGCTGGCGGACTCAATCGATGTGTCGCCCGCCGTGGTCGGCCAGTACACCCTCGCCGACGGCCGCAACGTGGTGCCGGCCTTCCACCTGATCGCCGAGCGCTACCTCGATCCTTCGTTCTCCCCCGATGCGGTCAGCGAGCGCTGCGGCATCCCGGCCGAGACCATCCGCCGGATCGCACGCGAGCTGGCCGAGGCCGCGTTCGACCACGCGTTCACCCTGCCGGTCGCCTGGACCGACGCGCACGGCCGCGAGCACGCCGAGATGGTCGGCCGGCCGGTCGCGATGCATGCGATGCGCGGGATCAGCGCGCACAGCAACGGCTTCCACACCTGCCGCGCGATCCACCTGCTGCAGTTGCTGCTGGGCGCGGTCGATACGCCCGGCTCGTTCCGCTACCTGCCGCCGTTCCCCAAACCCATCGCGCCGCCGAACCGGCCCGGCAAGGCACGCCAGGCCAACGGCGCGCTCGATGCGCCGCCGCTGGGCTTCGTGCATGCGCCCGAGGACCTGCTGGTCGATGCGGCCGGCAATCCGCGCCGCATCGACCACGCGTTCTCCTGGAGTTATCCGCTGTCGGCGCACGGCATGATGCAGAGCGTGATCCGCAATGCCTGGGCCGGCGATCCCTACAAGATCGACACGTTGATGATGTTCATGGCCAACATGAGCTGGAACTCGTCGATGAACACCGCCCAGACCATCGGCTGGCTGACCGACAAGGACGACAGCGGCGAGTACCGGATCCCGCGCATCATCTACGCCGACGCGTACGCCTCGGAAATGGTCGCCTATGCCGACCTGGTGCTGCCGGACACCACCTACCTGGAGCGTTTCGACGCGATCTCGATGCTCGACCGACCGATCTCCGATGCCGATGGCGCGGCCGATGCGATCCGGCATCCGGTGCTGGAGGCCGAGACGCAATCGCCCGGTCGCGACGTGCGCGGCTTCCAGTCGGTGCTCCTCGATCTCGGCGCGCGGCTCGGGCTGCCCGGGATGGCCGAGGCCGACGGCACCCCGAGCTACCGCGACTACGCCGACTACATCGTGCGGCACGAGCGCGCGCCCGGGGTCGGCCTGCTCGCCGGCTGGCGTGGCGAGCACGGCGAACTGGAGGCCAAGGGGCCGCCCAATCCGGCGCAGCTCGAGCGCTACATCGAGCACGACGGCTTCTGGCGCAGCGAGATCCCCGCGCACGCGCGCTATTTCAAGATGGCCAACCGCGGCTATCTCGAGTGGGCGCAGAAGATGGGCTTTCTCGGCGATGCCAAGCCCATCGTGCTGCAGCTGTATTCGGAAACGCTGCAGAAGTTCCGCCTGGCCGCGCAGGGACACGGCGCGCAACAGCCGCCGGAGCAGCACCGCGAGCGCGTGGCGACCTACTTCGATCCGCTGCCGATCTGGTACGAACCGTTCGAGGGGGCGCAGGCCAATGCGCAGGATGGTGCTCGTGCCCGAGAAAGCGGCTACGACGAGCTGGTCGAATTCCCGCTCAGCGCCGTCACCCAGCGGCCGATGTTCCTGTATCACTCGTGGGGCGCACAGAACGCCTGGCTGCGGCAGATCGCCACGCGCAACTGGATCTACCTGCACCCCGATACCGCCACGCGCTACGACATCGCCGACGAGGACTGGATCAGCGTCACCTCGCACCACGGCACGATCACCGCGCAGGCGAAGTTCGCCAGCAACACCCAGCCCGACACGATCTGGACCTGGAACGCGATC
>JAHWKC010000178.1 GCA_019348095.1 Pseudomonadota bacterium
GCCGCAGGCGCCCGGCTTTGCGGGGCGCCTCGGGGGTGCGACCGCCACCGGAACTCGCGCGCTGCTGCAAGGGCGCAGCGGGATGGGTAGAGCCGAGCTTGCTCGGCTGACCTCCCTCACCGCGCAAAGCAGCCGAGCAAGCTCGGCTCTACACCCATCGGGGGAAGGCGGCCTCGGATCAGGCGGCGCGGGAGACCACAGCTTCCGCGCTGCCGAGCGCCTGCGCCAGGTCCGCCCACAGGTCATCGACATGCTCGATCCCGGCCGAGAGCCGCAGCAGGCCCGGGGTGATCCCGCACGCCTCACGGGTGGATTCATCCAGCACGCGATGGGTCAGGCCTGCGGGGTGCTGGATCAGCGTGTCGACCGAGCCGAGGCTGACCGCGGGCGTGATCAACCGCACCGCCTTGAGCACCGCCGCGGCGGTGGCCTGCCCACCGGAAAGCTCGAATGCCACCAGCGCCCCCGGCCCTCGCATCTGGGTCGCCACCAACGCATCGTTGCGTACCGTGCCCGTGCCGGGATAGAACACCTTCCGCACTGCGGGATGTTCGGACAGCCGTTGCGCGAGCACCCCTGCGTTGGCCTGCGCACGCTCCACCCGCAATGTCAGCGTCGGCAGGCCACGGTGCAGCAGGTAGGCCCCCAGCGGATGCAGCAAGGCGCCGGTGGCGGCCCGCACCTGCCGCAGGCTGCGGGCGTGCTCCTCGGCGCAGCACACCACCCCGGCGATGACATCGCCGTGCCCGCCGAGGAACTTGGTCGCGCTGTGCAGCACATAGGTCGCACCCAGCTCCGCCGGCCGCTGCAGCACCGGCGTGGCAAAGGTCGAATCGACCACCACCGGCACGTCCCCGGCCGCCGCGGCCACCGCACGGATGTCCACCAGCCCCAGGGTCGGGTTGGCCGGGGTCTCGATGATCACCAGCGCGGTGTCGGCGCGGCGGCGGGCGGCAATCTGGTCGGCATCGACGAACTCGGCTTCCAGTCCGGTCAGGCCGCTGACCAGCAGATGATCGGAGGTGCCATACAGCGGGCGCACCACCAGCACGTGATTTCCACGCGCGCGGGCGGACATCAGCAAGGCGGTCAGCGCGGCCATGCCCGAGCCGTACGCAACACATGCCTCGGTGCCTTCCAGCGTCGCCAGCGCGCGCTCGACCCGGGCCACGGTGGGGTTGTGCAGGCGCGCGTAGATCGGGTTTTCGGCACCGGCATCGCCGCCGACCAGCGCATCGAAACTCGCCGTCCCGGCGTCCAGGTCGGTGACCGGATAGGTCGTGGACAGATCGATCGGCGGGGCATGCACGCCCAGTTCGACCAGGTCTTCGCGACCGGCATGCACGGCCAGGGTATCGAGACGCGACATCGGCTAATCCGTTCGAATGTGAAGCATGATCCTAGAACGTACTGCGCCTGCTAAGCTGCCGTCCGAATAATATTTCTCCGGAGCGGCCTGCCATGCATCTGGATCGAATCGACTTCGCCCTCCTGCGGCTGTTGCGGAAGAACGCTCGGCTGCCCAACAAGGACCTGGCCGAACGGGTCGGGATTGCGCCGTCCACGGCGCTGGAGCGGGTCCGCCGGCTGCGCGAGTCGCGCACCTTGCTCGGCTTCCATGCGGAGATCACGCCCGCGGCCATCGGCATCGGGCTGCAGGCGCTCGTCTCGGTGCGGCTGGCGCAGCATTCGCGCACGCTGCTGGATGGCTTCCAGGCGCACCTGCACGCGCTGCCGGAAGTCCTGGCGTTCTATCACGTGGCCGGGGCCGACGACTTCCTGGTCCACGTCGGGGTGCGCGACAGTGCGCACATGCGCGAGTTCGCGTTGTCGGCGTTTACCGAGCGCCCCGAAGTGGCGCGGATCGAGACCCGACTGATCTTCGAGTTCCAGCGCAATACCGAACTGCCGGGCCAACTGGAGCGGGACCGTGACGACGGCTAGTCCGCGCGGTCACCCGCTGGGCTGCGGCACGGGCGTGACGGGCTACAGCGCGTCGATGTCGCCCAGTGCGCGGATCAGCCGGCGGGCGCGTTTGTCGGGCTTGCCCTCGGGGGCGCGGTAGCCGGTGCGCTGTGCGATCTGCAGCGCGCGCGCCTGCTCGCGCTGCAGGCGCGAGGCTTCGCTCTCCTCGTACAGCCCCCGCGCCACCGGCGCCGGGCCGCGGCTGTCGCTCAAGCCCAGGACGCTGACCTCGAAGACCTCCTGGCCGCGAACGACGCGCAGCACGTCGCCGGTGCGCACCGCGCGCGAGGCCTTGGCGCGCTGGCCGCCGAGTTCAACCTTGCCGGTATCTATCGCCTGCCGGGCCAGGGTGCGGGTCTTGAAGAAACGCGCGGCCCACAGCCACAGGTCGAGGCGCACGGTTGCGATGGGTTCGGATGGGGACATTTGGGTCGTGGTGTACGTCAGGGCCGCAGCGGCGCACAGGACATCTGGATGCACGATCGACCTTGGCGTGTCCAAACGCAAACGGCCGCCCAGGGGCGGCCGTCGATGCGACTGGCGCTGCGCGCTCCGGAGAGCGACTCCGGACGTTACTTGGTGGCGGCAGCGGCGGCCTTGACCTTGGCGTAGGCGGCCAGGTCTTCCTTGATGCGCGCCTTCTTGCCTTCCAGGCCACGCAGGTAATACAGCTTGCCGGCGCGCACCTTGCCGCGACGCTTGACCTCGACCGATTCGATCACCGCGCTGTGGGACTGGAACACCCGCTCGACGCCGAAGCCGTGCGACATCTTGCGCACGGTGAATGCCGCGTTGAGTCCGCCGTTCTTCCTGGCGATCACCACGCCCTCGTAGGCCTGGACGCGCTCGCGGTTGCCTTCCTTGACCTTGACGTTGACCACCACGGTGTCACCAGGGCTGAAGTCCGGCAGCTGGCGCTGGACCTGTTCGGATTCGAAATTCTGCAGCAGCGTATTGAGCGAGGGCTTGTTCATGACGTTGACCTGTTGGATTGCCACTGCGTGGCTTGCCTGTTGGAGTCGTTGTAGCGCGAGTGCACGTGGACCCGCGTCTGGCATTGGGTGGAGCGAAGCCGCGCATTATAGCGGCCTTTTTCCTTGCGCGGCTAGGGCTTAGCGGTTCTTGCCTGATCGACGGGGTTTTCCGCCGCGACATCGATGGCCGCCTGCGCCAGCGACGCCCGGTACTCGTCCAGCAACCTGCGATCGGCTTTCGACAGCGCCGCCTCGTCGAGCAGGTCGGGCCTGCGCTGCCAGGTGCGGCCGAGCGCCTGGCGCCGGCGCCAGCGCGCGATCTCGGCATGGTTGCCCGACATCAGCACCGCCGGCACCTCGCCCAGTTCATGCTCCACCGGCCGGGTGTAGTGCGGGCAGTCGAGCAGCCCGTCGTCGCCGAAACTGTCCTGGGTGGCCGACTCGACATCGTTCAGCACCCCCTCCTGCAGCCGCGCCACCGCATCTACCAACACCGCGGCGGCCAGCTCGCCGCCGGCCAGCACGTAGTCGCCGATCGAGATCTCCTCGTCGACCTCGGCCGCGATCAGGCGCTCATCGATCCCCTCGTAGCGACCGCACAGCAGGATCAGCCGGTCACGGCCGGCCAGCTCGCGGACCCGCGCCTGGGTCAGCGGCGCGCCTTGCGGGCTCAGGTAGACCACCCGGGCCGGCGCCGGGTCGGCGGCGCGCGCCGCGTGCAGGCTGGCGCGCAGCGGGTCGATCAGCATGACCATGCCGGGACCGCCGCCGAACGGGCGCTCGTCAACCCGCCGGTAGTTGCCCTCGGCGTGGTCGCGCGGGTTCCAGCCATGCAGCGACAGCAGTCCGCGCTCCGCGGCCCGCCCGACCACGCCGAACGCGGCGCACTGGGCGACGAATTCGGGGAACAGGCTGATGACGTCGATACGCATTAAGCGAGGAGTGAGTGCAGAGGAGTGAGTAGTGAGAAAGCCCGAGAGTACCTTCTCACTCCTCACTTCTCTCCCCTCACTTCTAGAAATCCGGATCCCAATCGACCGTCACCACACCGGCCTCGAAGTCGATATCGGTGATGAACTGCGGGCGCACGAACGGGATCATGCGTTCGCGCTCGTCGTCACGTACGACCAGCACGTCATTGGCCCCGGTGGCGAACAGGTGCGAAACCGTGCCGAAGGCGACGCCTTCCAGATTGACCACGCGCAGGCCTTCCAAGTCGACCCAGTAATACTCGTCGGGCCTGGGCGGCGGCAGTGCCGAGCGCGGCACATAGATTTCGGTGCCGCCCAGCGCCTCGGCAGCGTCGCGGTCGCTCACGTCCGGGAACTGGCCCATCAGGTGCTTGCCGCTGTCACGTCCCTGCGCGCCGCGCAGCTCGCGCTCGCGCCCCATGCGGTCGACCAGCAGCCAGGGCTGGTAGCGGAAGATCGCATTGCGCGGCTCGGTCCAGGACTCGAGTTTCACCTCGCCACGCAAGCCGAAGGCGCCAAGCACCCTGCCAAGGAGGATGCGGCGCCCGGAATCGTTCATCTCGAAGAGGCGGCCGCGCGGCTTGCCACGCGCGGCCTGCGGCTCAGGCTGCGGAAGCAGCCGGCGCGTCGGCCGACGCCGTGCCGGGCGACTTCTGCGCCTCCTTGTAGAGCACGCCGACCTTGTCGGTCAGCTGCGCACCCTGGGAGACCCAGTGATTCACGCGCTCCAGGTCGAGCTCGACGCGCTTTTCGCCGCCGGTGGCGACCGGGTTGTAGTAACCGACACGCTCGATGTTGCGGCCGTCGCGGGCGCTGCGGCTGTCGGTGACGATGATGTGGTAGAACGGACGCTTCTTGGCGCCGCCGCGGGTCAGTCGGATCTTGACCATGGATTGCTGTTTCCTGTGTTGCCCAGCCGCCGGGATGACGGGGTAAGCCGGCAATTATAGGGGGCTTTGCTGTGCGAGTGGAAGCCTTGCCCTTGCCCCCTCTCCCGCTTGCGGGAGAGGGCTGGGGTGAGGGCAGGCGAGACGCGCTTGCGTCGCACGCACATGTCGCGTGCCCTCATCCGCCCTTTGGGCACCTTCTCCCGTGAACGGGAGAAGGAAGTCACGCGTCCAGTTCGATCATCACGGGGACATGGTCGGACGGCTTTTCCCAGCCGCGCACGTGCTTGTCGACGCGGGCTGCGACGAGCCGGTCGGCGGCTTGCGGCGACAGCAGCGAGAAATCGATGCGGATGCCGTTGTTCTTCTGCCAGGCGCCGGCCTGGTAGTCCCAGAAGCTGTAGAGGCCCGGCGCGTCGCTGACGGCGCGGGTGGCTTCGGTGAAGCCCAGATGCTGGAGCCGCCGGAAGGCCATGCGCGTCTCGGGCTGGAACAGCGCGTCGTTGACCCAGTTCGCCGG
>JAHWKC010000179.1 GCA_019348095.1 Pseudomonadota bacterium
TCTGGAGGTCGCGTGCCGTCCTGTTCCATTGCTGCCAAGGCCAGCCGTCTGAGACGTGATCGGTTCGTCGCGCCCCGGATGGGGCGCGGAGTCGGTCGGCCATGGCGGCCGCTATCGGCCATGTTGGAAGTGCCATCCGCGCTGTGTACATCCGCGGCGCCCGAGGAGGGACTTGCCCATGTCGGCTGAACCGGATGCGCTGCAGGCGGCGCTGCCGGAGACTGCTGCCGGCTTGCTGGGGCAAATGCTGCTGAACGCCGGGATGATCGGTGGCGCCGACCTGGAGCGGGCCTTGACCCTGCAGTCGCGCATCGGCGGCCGGCTGGGCAGCGTGCTGATGCGGATCGGCGCACTGAGCGAGGACAACCTGTTGCAGACGCTGCAGGCGCAGCTGGAATTACCCCTGATGGGCGCGGACCTGCCCGCGCCAGACGAGGACGCCGTGCGCATCGCCGCTGCGCTGGCACCGGCCGGACTGGAATGGTTGCTGGACCTGCAGGCGTTGCGGTGGTCGGTGGACGATGTCCTGTATTGCGCCGCGCGCGACCCGCTGCAGCCGTCGCTGCGCGAGGCCCTGCGCCACGCGCTGCCAGGGCGCGCGATCCAGTATTGCCTGTGCCGGGCGCAGGACCTGGAGCGCATGCTCGATGCGCTGGCGCAGCGCGGCGGCCTTGATGGCCACGACGGCAGTGACGTGCAGCACCTGCGCGAGATGGCCGAGGAAGCGCCGGTGGTCGAACTGGTCAACAACCTGATGGCGCAGGCGGTGGAGCAGCGCGCTTCGGACATCCACATCGAGCCGGAGGAGCGCCAGTTCGCGGTGCGCTTCCGCATCGACGGCGTGTTGCATTCGCGCCTGCAGTTGCCGCGCGACCGGTTCGACGCGGTGGCCTCGCGGCTCAAGCTGATCTCCGGCATGGACATCGCCGAGCGCCGGCTGCCGCAGGACGGGCGCATGTCGACCCGCGTCGGTGGCCAGGAAATGGACATCCGCGTGTCCGCGCTGCCGGGCGTGCATGGCGAATCGATGGTGATGCGCCTGCTGCCCAAGGAGCGCAAGGAGCTGCGGCTGGAGCGGCTGGGCTTCGAGGCCGACCACCTGGCGATGATGCGCGGCTGGACCGCCGAAGCCAACGGCATCGTGCTGGTGACCGGACCGACCGGCTCGGGCAAGTCGACCACCTTGTATGGTGCGCTGGCGGCGGCCAACGACGGCTTCAAGAAGATCATCACGGTCGAGGACCCGGTCGAGTTCCAGTTGCCGGCGATCACCCAGATCCAGGCGCATCCGGAGATTGGCCTGAACTTCGCCAACGCGCTGCGCTCGATCCTGCGCCAGGACCCGGACGTGATCATGATCGGCGAGATCCGCGACCTGGAGACCGCCCAGATCGCGGTGCAGGCCGCCCTGACCGGCCACCTGGTGCTGTCCACCCTGCATACCAATGATGCGATCAGCGCTTTCACCCGGCTGATCGACATGGGGGTGGAGCCGTTCCTGGTGGCGACCCCGATCCGCGCGGTGCAGGCGCAGCGGCTGGTGCGCCGGCTGTGCTCGTGCGCGCGGAGCGGGCATGTCCCGGCGCACCTGCAGGCCGATGCGGAGCGTTTCGCGCAGTCGGTCCTGCCCGGGCAGGCGCCGGCATGGAAGGAGGCGACCGGATGCGCGCAATGCCTGAATACCGGTTACCGCGGACGCCTGGGCATCTACGAGATGATCCCGGTGTCCGAGCAGATGCAGCACCTGATCGTCAGCGGCGCGAGCGTCAATGACATGAAGGCGCTCGCGCGTTCGGAGGGCCACCGGTTCCTGCGCGATGATGGCCTGCTGAAAGCCTGGCAGGGCCTGACCACGGTCGAGGAAGTGCTGCGCGTCACCGGCAGCTGAGGCCCGCATGCCCCGATTTCTCTACGAAGCAGTCACCGCCGACGGCCAGGACATGTCCGGGGTGCTGCGCGCCAGCAGCGAGCGCGAGGCCGCGCGTTCGCTGGAGCGGCGCGGGCTGGTGCTGCTGGCGTTGCGCCCGGGTGAGGCGGGCCAGGCGGGACTGGGCGGAAAGCAGCGAAGCCGGCGGCTGAAGGATGCCGATGTGATCCTGGCGTTCCAGGAACTGGCGACGATGCTGACTTCCGGCGTGTCGATTGCCGACGCGGTGGGTTCACAGGCGATATCGGCGCACCATCCGCGCATCGTGGAGGCATTCACGGTGATGTCGCGCGGGCTGCAGCGCGGACAACCGTTTTCGGCGACGCTGGTCGACAGCGGCCTGCCGTTGCCCGACTACGTACTGCAGCTGGCGCGCGCCGGCGAGCTGAGCGGTGAGCTGGGGCGTGCCCTGGCCGATGCCGGCGCGCAGATGGAGTACGAGCAGAACCTGCGCACCGAGATCCGCAATGCGCTGATCTATCCATGCGTGCTGGTGCTGGCCGGCGCGGCGGCGGTGGCGTTGATGTTCGTGTTCGTGGTGCCCAAGTTCGCCTCGCTGCTGGATCGCGCCGAGGACCTGCCGTTCCTGGCGTGGATGGTGCTGGGCGTGGGCACCTGGACCCGCGAGAACTTCGCGCTGCTGGTGCTGGGGACGGCCGCGGCGGCGGTTGCGGCGGTCGCGCTCATGCGTCGGCCCGGCGCGCGCAGCGCGATGGTCGACCGGCTGGCGCGGTTGCCGCTGGTCGGACCCTGGCTGGTGGAATCCGATACCGCTCGCTGGGCCAAGGTGCTGGCGGCGCTGCTGGGCAACCGGGTGCCGCTGATGCGCGCGCTGGAGCTGGGCCAGGCCGGGCTGCAGATCCCGTCGCGGCGCGCGCGCATGAATGAAGTCACCCGCGCGGTGCGCGGCGGCAGCACCTTGGCCAACGCCCTGGAGGATCATGACGCCCTGACCGCCACCGGCTACAACCTGGTGCGGGTCGGCGAGCGCACCGGCAAGCTGGCGGGGATGCTGGAATCGCTTGCACGGCTGTACGCCGAGGCTGGGCGCACCCGCATGAAGCGGATGTTGATCCTGATTGAACCAATCGCAATCCTGGTGATCGGAAGCATGATCGGCACCATCATCCTGGGCGTGATCCTGGCAATCACCAGTGCCAACGACCTGGCCATCTGAAGAGGCATCAGCTATGCAACAAGGGGTTTTTCCGCAACGTCGACCCGGTTCCAGTCGCCGCGCACGCCAGTCCGGCTTCACCCTGCTGGAGATGATCGTGGTGCTGGTGATCATCGGCCTGATCATGGGCCTCGTCGGTCCGCGCCTGTTCGGGCAGGCCGACAAGGCCAAGGTGCAGGCCGCCGATACCCAGATCAAGATGCTCGGCGGTGCGTTGCAGACCATGCGGCTGGATATCGGCCGGCTGCCCAACCAGGGCGAGGGGCTGGGGCTGCTGGTCAGCCGGCCGACCGAGGAACGCGCCGCCCGCAACTGGTCCGGCCCGTACCTCAGCGATGGCGTGCCGCCGGACCCGTGGGGCAATGCCTATCAGTACGCGCCGGTCGCGACCGAGGGCCGTCCTTTCGCGTTGTATTCCTTCGGTGCCGACGGCCAACCCGGCGGCGAGGGCTTCGATGCCGACGTCGGCTACAGTCCCGAGCGCTGACGCCACGGCAGCATCGCCGGCCGGCGGCTTCACGCTGCTGGAACTGATCGTGGTGCTCTCGATCCTGGGGCTGGTGACCGCAATGACGGCGCCGGCGGTGCTGCAGGGCATCGCCAGTTGGGAGCGCCAGGCGCAGGTGGACGTGCTGGTCGAGCAGGTCCGCGGCCTGCCCAGCCAGGCCCGCGGCAGCGGCCGCGCGATCGAGATCAGCAACGCCGCACTGGCTTCTGACGCGCCGCCGCTGCTGGCCGGAGACGGCTGGGAGCTGTCGGTGCCGACGCCGTGGCGGGTGCAGGCCAACGGCATATGCGAGACCGGCGTGCTGGTGCTGCGCCACCCCAGCGGGCGCGAGCATGCACTGCAGGTGCGCGCGCCCTTCTGCGACCTGCGGGTCGGCGACCAGGAATAGCAATGCCGACAGTGCGAGCTCGGGCCGCAGACGGATTCACCCTGCTGGAAGCCATCGTCGCCATGGTGATCTTCAGCATGGGCGCCATGGCCCTGTACGCCTGGCTCGGCGCCAACCTGCTGACCCTGCAGCGGGTATCGGAGCGCCGCGCCACCGTGACCCTGGTCAGCTCGGCGCTCGATGCGGTGCGGCGCGTCAATCCGATGGAGACGCCGCGCGGGCGTCGCGACTATGGCGACATCGAGGTGGAATGGGAGTCCGAACCGGTCGAGCCGCCGCGCGACTCGGTGACCCAGGTCGGCCTGCCCAACCTGTTCTCGGTCGGTTTGTACGACATGCAGGTCCGGGTCCTGCGCGACGGCGAGGAGGTGCACCGCTTCAACGTGCGCCAGCTGGGCCATGAGCAAGTGCGCGAGATGGGCCTGGAATGACGGGGAGCTCACGCCACCACCCGGTCTACCCGATCGCGGACAGTGCCTGCGCGGCGCACCTTGCTGGTGATGCAATGGCCGGCGAACCGGCGCTGCGCAGCCGCGCCAGCCGCAGTTCCGGCTTCACCCTGATGGAGACGCTGGTGATGCTGGTGCTGGTGGCGCTCTCGGTGCTGCTGATGTTCCAGATGCTCGGGGCCTACCGGATCGCCCGCGAGCGCGCCGCGGCACAGGCCGGCGACATCGATCGCCAGGGGCTGTTCGACGCCTGGTTCCTGGAGAGCGTGCGCGGCCTGCACGCGCTCGAGGATGCGCCGCTGGAGGGGAGCGCGAGTGGGTTCTCGGCAGTCACGCTCAATCCTCTGTACGGCTCGCCCGGCGCACCGACCCCGATCAGCTGGGAGCTGGTCGCGCAAGCGGGCGCCGATACCGTGGTGCGTTATCACGAGGACGGCGAGCAGCGCTGGCAACTGCCGCTTCGCGACGGCCAGCCGGGCCGTTTCGCGTTCGTCGACTCGCGAGGCGGATTGCACGATTCCTGGCCTCCGGGACAGGGCATGCAGGACGCCCTGCCGGCTTCGGTCGCGTTGCTGAGCGGCGCCGGCAGCGACGCCCGGCTGCGCCTGGCTTCGGTGCGCGGTCCGCTGCAGCCGCAGGTCGTGCCCTTCCAGCTGGAGCAGGAATGACTGCCGCGGCAGTAGCTGGCGTGCCCGCAGGCGGCGGCAGGGTCGGCAACGGCTTCGTGCTGATCATGGTGCTGGCCATACTGGTGATCATGTCGCTGCTCGCCTCGACCGTGGCGGTGATCAGCCAGCGTCTGCGCGAGGAGCAACTGCAGCGCCAGCGCCAGCTGCAGGCGCAGATC
>JAHWKC010000017.1 GCA_019348095.1 Pseudomonadota bacterium
GCATCTTCTCGACCGTCTGGTAGATGTCGTCGGTGAAGCAGGCGATGTGCTGGATGCCCTCGCCCTTGTACGCATCGAGGTATTCGTTGATCTGGCTCTTGGGGTCGTTGGACTCGTTGAGCGGGATGCGCACGATGCCGTCGGGTGCGGTCATCGCCTTGGAGACCAGGCCGGTCTTGGCGCCCTTGATGTCGAAGTAGCGGATCTCGCGGAAGTTGAACAGCCGCTCGTAGTAGTCCGACCACTTCTGCATGTTGCCGAAGTACAGGTTGTGGGTCAGGTGGTCGATGAAGGTCAACCCGTAGCCGGCCGGGTCCTGCGCGGCGCCGGGCACCGGCTGGTATTCGTCGTACATGGAACCATTGGTGCCATAGCGATCCACCAGATACAGCATGCAGTCACCGATGCCCTTGACCACCGGCGCATCGACCGCGCGGGTCTCGGCCTTCTCGACGATCGCCTCGCCACCGTTGCCGATGACCGCCTCGAATACTTCGCTCGACGGCTTCTTGAAGCGAATCGCGAAACCGCAGGCGCTGGGGCCGTGGGCGCGGGCGAAATCCGCGGCGAAACTGTCGGGGTCTTCATTGACCAGGAAGTTCACCCCGCCCTGGCGGTACACCGTGATCGGCCGGCGCTTGTGCTTGAGCACAGCGGTGAAACCCATCTTGCCGAAGTAGTCGTGCAGCAACTCTCCCTGGCCCTGCGGCGCTGCGAACTCGACGAACTCGAAACCATCAATGCCGAGCGGGTTTTCGAACGTGGTGACCTGCATGCCGAGATTCATGCCGGTAGAAGCGTGTTGGGCGCTCATGGGGAAACTCCGGGCTGTGCCATGGGACGTCCGCACGAGGAGGTGCGGCTGTTGCGAGGGACTCGCGGAATGTCGTTATAGTTTCACATGAAACCATAAGCAAGGCACAGCGCAACATGAACACACGGACGCCGCCGCACGCCGAGCTCGATCTCGAGCATTTTCTGCCCTACCGGCTGTCGGTGCTGAGCAACCGCGTCAGCAGCGCGATTGCGCAGGTGTATTCGGAGCGGTTTTCGTTGAGCGTGACCGAGTGGCGGGTGATGGCGGTACTCGGCCGCTACCCCGGCCTGTCGGCCAACGAGGTTGCGCAACGCACCGGGATGGACAAGGTCGCGGTCAGTCGTGCGGTGTCGCGCATGGTCGACGCCGGTCGGCTGCTGCGCCAGATGCATGACGATGACCGCCGGCGCTCGGTGCTGCGGCTGAGCCGCGCCGGGTACACCATCTACGACCAGATCACCCCGCTGGCACTGGCGTTCGAACGGCGGCTGCTCGATGGCATCGACGCGGACGAGCGCGAGCTGCTGGTCCGCCTGCTCGACCGGCTTGACGAGCTGGAACTGCAGGCCGAGGCCGGACAAGGCCCGGCCCCGTAGGAGCGGCTTCAGCCGCGAACCCGAACCGGTGTTGCGCGTTGCCGAAGCTCGGCGCGTGTCGCTTGACCCGCATGTCAGGCGAATGCGCCGCGACCCGGCTTTCGCGGCTGAAGCCGCTCCTGCACAAACGGCCGGGCCGAAAACGGAAACGGCGGCCGAAGGGCCGCCGTTCCGTCCTATCGCTGTGGCAGCACGCTATTTGTGCTCATCCTCGATATGGATGCCGGCCGCAGCGGGCTCACCGATCTCGCGCTGCCCAGCCATCGCCGGCTCCTCGTCGGTCAGCGTGTCCAGGTGCATGAGCCGCTTGACCAGCGGCGAGATGACGATCATGCCGACGCCGACCGCGACCGCGGTCCAGCCCACGGTGGAATACACCTCCGTCACCCGCTCCGGACCCGCGCCTTCGGCCCCGGTCGCCGCGGCGATCAGGCCGGCAGCGAAGTTGCCGGTCGCCGAGGCGAAGAACCACGTGCCCATGATCAGGCTGGCCATCTGCGCGGGCGAGAGGCGGTTCATCGCCGACAGCCCGACCGGCGACAGGCAGAGCTCACCGGTGGTGTGCAGCAGGTAGATCAGGAAGATGAACAACACCGGCGTGAGGGCACCGGGCCCGGCGGCCGCCGCACCGGCGACCAGGACCAGGAAGCCGGCACCAAGCTGGATGATGCCCAGCCCGAACTTGGCCGGCGCGGATGGCTCCATGCCGCGGCGTCCGAGCCACAGCCATAGCGCTGCGAACACCGGTCCGAGCAACACGATGTAGATCGCGTTGATCGACTGGAACACCGAGGCCGGCACTTCGATGCCGAACATGTCCCGGTCCACCGAGCGGTCGGTATACAGGTTCAGCGATGAGCCGGCCTGCTCGAACAGTGCCCAGAACAGGATCGAGCCGAAGATCAGGTAGAGCGCGGCAAAGATCCGGTCGCGATCGTGTTTGGGCAGCTTGAACACCGCGGTGTACAGCACGTAGCCCACCAGGATCGCGCCGGCGCCCATCAGCAGGCCGCCGACCAGCGACTGGTACTGGATCAGCAGCCATACCAGGCCCACCGCGGCGAAGCTGATGATGTACAGCAGCCACTCGAACTTGATCCCCATCACCGATCTTTCCAACCGCGCCGGGTCGCGCGACTCGCCGCGGCCGAGCAGCAGCGGCTTGCCGATCACGAACACGATCAGGCCCAGCAGCATGCCGACGCCCGCCGCACCGAAGCCCCAGGCCCAGCCGTAGGTCTGGCCGAGCCAGCCGGCGACGATCGCACCGAGCGCGGCACCCAGATTGATGCCCACATAGAAGATCGTGTAGGCCGGATCGCGGCGGACGTCGGTGCGCGAATAGAGCTGGCCGACGATCACCGAGATGTTGGCTTTCAGGAAACCCGAACCGACGATGATGAACGACAGTGCCAGCCAAAAGACGTTGATCGCCGCGCCGTCCTGGCCGCCGTCACCCTCGAAGGCCATGAGGAAGTGGCCGAACGTCAGCAGGACCGCGCCGAACAACACCGCCTTGCGCTGCCCCAGGTAACGATCGGCCAGATAGCCGCCGACCACCGGGGTGATGTACACCAGCGCGGTGTAGGCGCCGTAGATGACCGAGGCATCGCTGTCGGAGAACAACCAGTGCTGCACGAGATAGAAGATCAGCAGCGCGCGCATGCCGTAGTAGGAGAACCGCTCCCACATTTCGGCGAAGAACAGCACGAACAGGCCGCGCGGATGGCCGAGGAAGGTCTTGCCTTCTTCGGCGGTGGAACCTGGAGTGGAACTCATGCGTGATTGACTCCTGGAGGCACGCGGTGAGGCGGCCGTGGACGGTGCGGATCAGGTCGTCCGGCGCCGGGTCGACGCGGAAACGACGGCAAGGTTTAACCGCTGCGTGACGGCCGAGTCAAACCGGCGACGTATTGCGGCGGTGCAACATCGCGCTGGGCAGGCGGCCACGGCGGGTCGGGACTCGCCATTCAGTTTCCGCCGGTGGACTTTGTGGTCCAGCCGGGTGCCACTAGGAGGCCCGCTGCCGGCGCAATGGCGCCCGGGGCCCGTCCGCGCTGCCCGGCCCTCAACCGGCCGGATACACGTAGCTCGAATCCACCCCCAGCGGCACGCCCAGTGCCCAGAAACCCAGCAGGAACGCGGTCCACAGCACCAGCAGGGTGACCGAGAACGGCAGCATGAGTGCCAGCAGCGTGCCGATGCCGGCTGACTTCACGTAGCGCTGGCAGAACACCACGATCAGCGGGAAGTACGGCATCAGCGGGGTGATGATGTTGGTCGAGGAGTCGCCGACGCGGTACGCCGCCTGGGTCAGGTCCGGCGACACGCCCAACTGCATCAGCATCGGCACCATGATCGCGCCGATCAGCGCCCACTTGGCCGAGGCCGAGCCGATCATCAGGTTGACCAACCCCGACAGCAGCACGATGCCGACGATCGTCAGGCCCATCGGGAAGCCCATCGCCTGTAGCCAGTTGGCGCCCTTGATCGCGATCAGCGCGCCGAGGTTGCTCTGCGCGAAGGCATAGATGAACTGCGCGGCGAAGAACGCCATGACGACGTAGTAGCCCATCGCGCTCATCGTCTTGCTCATCCCGCCGATGACGTCGCGGTGCGACTTGACGGTCCCGGCGACGTAGCCGTAGACCACGCCGGGAACCAGGAAGAACACGAAGATGAGCGCCACGATCGACTGCATCAGCGGCGCGGCGCTGACCAGCAGCGAGTTCTCGCCCGCGCCGACCGCATCGGCCGGCGCACGCCAGGCCGAGGCTTCCGGCAGCGCAGTCAGCAACAGCGCCAGCATGCCCAAACCCATCGCCAGCAACGACAGCAGCAGTCCGCGGCGCTCGCGCGGGCCCAGCGCGTCCATCCGCGGCATCTCGCTCATGTCGCCATCGACCGGGGTGTTGCGCAGGCGCGGTTCGATCACCCGGTCGGTGAGGAACCAGCCAACCAGGATGATCAGCACGCACGAGGCGGTGGTGAAGAAATAGTTGTTGAGCGGATTGACCGTCAGGCCCGCATCGAGGATGTGCCCGGCTTCCTGGGTGAGGCCGGCGAGCAACGGATCCAGGCTGGAGGGCACGATCAGCGTCGCCGAGAATCCGCCCGACACACCCGCGAACGCCGCCGCGATGCCGGCCAGCGGATGCCGACCGGCGGCATAGAAGATCACCGCGCCCAGCGGGATCACCAGCACGTACCCGGCATCCACCGCGACGTGGCTCAGGATGCCGACCGCCACCAGTACCGGGGTCAGCAGCATCTTCGGGGTGACCGACAGGATCGAGCGCAGCGCGGCATTGATGAAACCGGTGTGCTCGGCCACGCCCAGGCCCATCATCGCCACCAGCACCACGCCCAGCGGCGCGAAGTTGACGAAGGTCGCGACCATCGTGGCCATGAACGCCGCGACGCTGCCACCGGCGAGCAGGTTGTTGACCACGATCGCCTCGCCGCTGCGCGGGTCGACCTCGCTGAAACTCACGTTGGCCAATAGGGCCGAGAGCGCCCACACCGCCAGCATCAGGATCAGGAACAGCATCGCCGGATCAGGCAGCTTGTTGCCTGCACGCTCGACGCCATCGAGAAAACGGGTGACCAGGCCGCGCGGCGCGGTCCCGGGGTTGGCTTGGCTCATGTCGGCTCCCCTGGTTGCGGACGCCGCATCCTAGCAAGCGCGCGAGCGCGTGGGCCCGCCTACGCCACTGCTCCGATCACCCGGGCGCAGGCGCGCCGTAGGCCGGGCCTGCGCCGATCAAGGTGCGCACCTCGAACAGCTCCGGGAAGAACGTCAGGTCCAGCGCCTGGCGCAGGAAGCCGACCCCGCTGGAGCCGCCGGTGCCCGGCCTGAAGCCGATGATCCGCATGACGGTGCGCATGTGGCGGAAGCGCCACGACTGGAACTGCGTCTCCAGGTCCACCAGGTCCTCGCACAGGTGGTACTCGGCCCAGTGCGACTCGGTGTCCTGGTAGATGCGCTGGAACACCGGCAGCAGCGCCGGATCGGACACGTGCGGCTGCGACCAGTCGCGCTCCAGTTGCTGCGCCGGCACCGCGTGGCCGCGCCGGGCGAGATACATCAGCGCCTCTTCGTACAGGCTGGGTGCGTCCAGCGCCGCCTTGAGCTCCTGCGCAGCGGCGGCGTCGTGCGCGAACACCTTGAGCATCGCCGCGTTCTTGTTGCCCAGCAGGAACTCGATCGTGCGGTACTGCAGCGACTGGAAGCCCGAGGACGGCCCGAGGATCTCGCGAAACTGCATGTACTCCGAAGGCGTCAGCGTCTCCAGCACCGACCACATCGCGGTGAGCTGGCGCAGGATCGCCTTGCAGCGCGCGAAGATCTTCTGGCAGGCGCCGAGCTCGTCGTTGCGCAACAAGGCCTGCGCCGCCCTGAGCTCGTGGATCATCAGCTTCATCCACAGCTCCGAGACCTGGTGCTGCACGATGAACAGCATCTCGTCGTGGTGCGGCGGATCCGACAGGCGCTGCTGCGCCGAGAGCAGGCGATCCAGGTGCAGGTAGCCGGCGTAGCTCATCCGGCCTTCCAGATCGGTATGGATGCCGCTTTCCAGTTCGCGCTCGTTCTTGTCGACGCTCATTGCCACTCCCCACAGGACGCAGAAGGGTAACGCAGCGGCCGCCTGCCTCCCCCTGGCGAGCACCGGCACCGGTCGGCATCGGGCGACGCTGCGAGGCCCTGCGACTCCGCCGGACAGTTGATCGCGCGGGGAGAGCTGGCTTTTCCAACCGAGCCTACGGTTCACCGGGTGTGTACCGGGCTGCCGGCCCGGTGTGCTCTCAGGCCGGCGGGCTCAGCCGCAACAGCCGGCCGCCGCTGCCTTCGCGCTCGTCCTCCAACACCCAGATATCCCCGTCCGGGCCCTGCTCGACTTCGCGGATGCGCTGTCCCATGTCGTAGCGCTCGACTTCGCGCACCTGGTCGCCGTCGAACTCGACACGCACCAGCGCCCGCCCACTCAGGCCGCCGGCCAGGCCATCGCCCTGCCAGTCGCTGAAACGGTCGCCGGAGTAGATGATGAAGCCCGCCGGCGAGATCACCTCGGCCCAGGTGATTTCCGGCGCGTTGAATTGCGGCGCGGTGTCGTGGTCGGGGATCTCGCGGCCGTCGTAATGGTCGCCGTTGGAGACGATCGGATAGCCGTAGTTGTCGCCCCGCTCGATCAGGTTGAGCTCGTCGCCGCCGGCCGGCCCCATCTCGTGCGCCCAAAGCCGGCCCTGCCGATCGAACGCCATCCCCAGGATGTTGCGGTGGCCCAGCGACCACACCTGCGCGGCCACCTCGCCCTGGTCGGCAAAGGGGTTGTCGTCGGGAACGCTGCCGTCGGCGTTCAGGCGGACCACCTTGCCGAGGTTGGAGTCCATGTCCTGGGCCGGGTCGAACTTCTGCCGGTCGCCCGAACTGATCCACAGATCGCCGTCCGGACCAAATACAAGGCGGTGGCCATAATGGCCGCGGCCGCTGACCTTGGGCACCTGGCGCCACAGCACCTCCACGTCCGACAGGGTGCCGCCGCCGCTGTCGTCCAGGTTCAACCGCGCACGCGCGACCGCGGCACCGCTGGTGTCGCGCGGACCCGGCTCGGCATAGCTCAGGTAGACCCGCTTGTTGCGTGCGAACTGCGGGTGCAGCACCACGTCGCCCAGCCCGCCGTGGCCGCCGTAAGCCACTTCGGGCACGCCGCTGATCTCGCGCGCCTCGCCACCGACGCGCATCAGTTTGAGTGCGCCCTGCTTCTCGGTGACCAGCAGGCGCCCGTCGGGCAGGAACGTCATCGCCCATGGCTGGGCGAACTGCGCGACTTCCTCGATGACGAACGGCTGGCCCGGCACGCCGGCGACATCGGCCGACGTGGCGCCACCGGATTGTGCGGCGGGGGCGGCATCACCATTGCCGCTGCATGCGGCCAGCAAGGCAGCGAAGCACGAGGCGGTCAGCAGACGGATCGTCATGGTCAGGATCTCCCGGTAGGCATGAGGGGTGCCAATCGTGACACTTCAGGCGACCGCTGGCTGCCGGGAGCCGACCGGGCGCACCCCGGTGTCAGGCCATCGCCTTCAGCGACTCGAAGGGAAGCAGCCGCGCACCGGTGTCGGTGATGCGCGACTCGGCCGCGTCGATCAGCGCCTTGTCGCCGTCGATGACCACCAGGATGTTGCCCTGCCTGATTTCCTGGTCGAACTTGACCCGGATCGGATCGCGCAACGACGAGCCCACCAGCGCCGAGGCCCAGCACCCCACCACGGCACCGGCCACGGTGGCCGCGGCGGTGCCGGCCAGGCTGAAGCCCACCGGCGTCATCGCCACCGCGACCACCCCGGCCAGCAGTCCGGCGGCGCCGCCATAGCCGGCGCCACGCAGCGCGGCAGGCATGAAGTCGGTGTCGGCTTCCTTGCGCTCGTCGGGGATCGAGTCCAGCTCGATGTCCGAGCGCGCGATCAGCAGGATGTCCTCGTCATGCACCCCTGCCGCAAGCGCCGCGTCCATGGCCGCCTGCGCGGTGGCGAGATCGGGGGTGGTGAATACGTGCCGGGTCTTCATGGGCGGCTCCGCTCGATGGCGTCGGCCAACGCGGCCACCGCCAGGGCGGCGCGCGCCAAGCCTGCATTGCAAGCTTTGCGCCGGTCGGGTTACCCAGACGTGATGGATCGCGCCGGCGCGGCAGCGGTGGAGGTGAGAGGTGAGGAAGCGAAGAGCGAGGAAGCGAGGAGTAAGGTCGTAAGGACCCAGCCTTTGATTTTGCCGAGTCCCGAGTCCCGAGCCCCGAGTCCCGTGGCGTATGCAGCAGCTTCATCGCCTCGCTGGCATTCCCGGTCACCAGCAGCGGCAGCACCCCGATGGCGTTGTCGATGGCGCGGCGCATCAGCATGTCGTCGTCGCCGCCGGGCCGGCCCAGCACCCAGGGCGTGACCAGATCCTTGTGGCCGGGGTGGCCGATGCCGACCCGCAGCCGATGGAACCGGCCATGGCCCAGCAGCCGGATGGTGTCGCGCAGGCCGTTCTGGCCGCCGTGGCCGCCGTCGAGCTTGAGACGCGCGGTACCTGGCGCGAGATCGAGCTCGTCGTGCGCCAGCAGTGCCTGTTCGGGCTCGATCTTCCAGTAGCGAAGCGCCGCGGTGACCGACTTACCCGAGAGATTCATGAAAGTGCCCGGCTTCAGCAGCCACACCGGCTCGCCGGCGATCTCGACCTTGCAGGTCTCGCCGAACAGCTTGGCATCCAGGCCGAAGCGGCCGCCCAGCTTGTCGGCCAAGGCGTCCACGAACCAGAACCCGGCGTTGTGCCGAGACCTGGCATATTCGGGGCCGGGATTCCCCAGCCCCACAATGAGGCGCAGCACCGCCATCGGATGCGACAGAGCCCGAGCAAGCCATCACGCCGCCACGCCCACGCAAGCGGGCGCGGCGACAGGACTGCTTACTCTTCGCCCTTGGCGCCCTCGCCTTCGTCGGTCGCGCCTTCCTCGACGTCGACCCGGCCGTGACGCGCCACCAGCACCGCAACGTCGTGCTCCTTGCCCAGCTTGAGCTCGGGGATCTCCACGCCCTTGGGCAGCTTGATGTCCGACAGGTGCACGGTCTCGCCCAGGCTCAGGTTGGCCAGGTCGATCTCGATGAACTCCGGCAGGTCCTTCGGCAGGCAGCTGACGATGACCTCGTTGTGCTCGTGGGTGATCACCACGTCGGAGGCCTTGCCGGCCGGGGAGGTGTCCTCGTTGAGGAAGTGCAGCGGGACCGCCACGCGAACCGGCTGGTCGGCGCTGACGCGCTGGAAGTCCAGGTGCAGGATCAGCTGCTTGAACGGGTGGCGCTGCATGTCACGCAGCAGCACGCTCTCGACCTTGCCGTCGATGTCCAGGTTGAGGATGGACGAGTAGAACCACTCGTTCTTGCTGGCCAGCCAGACCTTCTCGTGGTCGAGCTGGATCGGTTGCGGTTCGGCGGTGCCGCCGTAGACGATGGCCGGAATGCTGGCGGCATGACGCAGGCGGCGGCTCGCACCCTTCCCCGCGACGTTGCGGCCAGTGGCCTTGATGGTGTGTTCGGACATTTCGGTTTACTCACTTTGTTGCATTGGATCGCCTCGCGGCGACTTGGTGACTCACCCGCGACCAGGTGAGTCTGGATCGGGACCGGGGACCCGGAACAGCAAAGGCACGCGCACTTCGCTCTTCCCGGTCCCCGGCCCCGGCTTCAATCCACGTAGAGCGAACTCACCGACTCGCCAAACGCGATCCGGCGGATCGTCTCGGCCAGCAATTCGGCGACGCTGAGCTGACGGATCCGGTCGCACGCTTTGGCGGCGTCGCTGAGCATGATGGTGTCGGTCACCACGAGCTCGTCGAGCTGTGAGCTGCGGACATTGTCGATCGCCGCGCCCGAGAGCACCGGATGGGTGCAGTAGGCCACGACCTTGGTCGCGCCGTGCTCCTTCAACGCAGCCGCCGCCGCGCACAGCGTGCCGGCGGTATCGACGATGTCATCGACCATCACGCAGGTCTTGCCGGAGACATCGCCGATGATGTTCATCACGGTGGCGACGTTGGCCTTGGGCCGGCGCTTGTCGATGATCGCCAGGTCCGCATCGTCGAGCCGCTTGGCGATCGCGCGGGCGCGCACCACGCCGCCGACATCGGGGCTGACCACGATCAGGTTGTCGGTGCCGTGCGCGCGCCAGATGTCGGCCAGCAGCAGCGGCGAGGCGTAGACGTTGTCGACCGGGATATCGAAAAAACCCTGGATCTGGTCGGCGTGCAAATCGATCGTCAACACCCGGTCGCAGCCCACCGCACCGAACATCTTGGCCGCGACCTTGGCGGTGATCGCCACGCGCGAGGAACGCGGGCGACGGTCCTGGCGGGCGTAGCCGAAGTACGGCACCACTGCCGTCACCGAACTGACCGAGGCGCGCTTGAGCGCGTCCACCAGCACCAGCAGTTCCATGAAGTTCTCGGCAGTCGGCGCGTTGGTCGGCTGGATCAGGAAGGCTTCCTGCCGGCGTACGTTCTCCTCGATCTCGACCTGGACCTCGCCGTCGGAGAACTTGCCCACCAGTGCCTTGCCCATGCGGACGCCCAGCTCCCTGCATACCGCTTCGGCAAGGGGGCGGTTGGCATTGCCGCTGAACACCAACAGGTTGCGATCGTTTTGCATCTGGGGCCCTTGGAGCTGGAAGTCGGCTGCCGGCGCAGCCTGCAAGAGGAAAGTCGGCGGCTTCGCCGCCTGCAAGTTGAAGCACAGCAAGAGCTACTTGCCCTCGCTTCTGCCTTGACTCACAGCCGCGCAACGGGCGACTTACTTCTTACCGGTTACCACTTTCAATTTGGCAGGGGCGGTAGGATTCGAACCTACGAATGCCAGGATCAAAACCTGGTGCCTTGGGCCTCTTGGCGACGCCCCTGCAGGGATGTTGCGGGTGGTGCTAGGTAAAGCTGGCCTGGACTGCGGCGTGCAGCGGCGAACGCGCCGCGCCCGCTGCCAGCCAGACCGCAAGGCCAGGAGGCAGCGCCGCCAGCGCGGCCTCGGCGGACTCGCGCGTGGCGAACTCGACGAAACAGCCGCTGCCGGAGCCGGTCAGCCGGGGCGTGCCGACCTGCGCCAGGGCGGCGAACGCGGCCTCCACAGCCGGCTCGCGTCGGCGCAGGACCGGCTCGAACGCATTCCCGAGCGGACCGCCAGAAATGAAGTCGCGCATTGTCGCGGGCGCGGCATCGCGCGTCAATTCAGGCGCCTGGAACAATGCCGCGGTCGGCACGTGCACCCCTGGATCGGCCAGCAGGTACCAGGCCGGCGGCAGCTCGATGGGCGTGAGCTGTTCGCCGACACCTTCGGCCCAGGCATTCCGGCCGCGCACGAACACCGGCACGTCGGCGCCCAGCCGCAGGCCCAGCGCGGCAAGCCGGTCCACACACAGCCGGGTACCCCACAGCGCATCGAGTGCCACCAGCACGGTCGCGGCGTCGGATGAGCCGCCGCCGAAGCCGCCGCCGACCGGAATCCGTTTTTCGACGGCGATATCGACCCCTTGCGCACCGTTAACTTGCATTTGCAGGATCTTCGCTGCGCGCACCGTCAGGTCATCGGCCTCGTCCACGCCGGCGACTGAGCCGCCGTGGCGCACCACCCGGCCGTCGGCCCGCGGGCGCAGGTGGATGGTGTCGCCCCAGTCGAGCAGGCGGAACACGGTCTGCAGCAGGTGGTAGCCGTCGGCGCGCCGCCCCGGGATGCGCAGAAACAGGTTGAGCTTGGCCGGGGCCGGCCAGCGGGTCCAGCCGGCAGCGGGCGAAATGTCGTTCATAGGGCTCGATCGGTTCATTTACCGCGACGTACTGCTGGGCTGTTCTGTCCACCGCGGAGGCGGACCCGCTTCGTGAAGCCAGGCTGATTGCCAACCAGAGCTGCACCCCGTCCCGGGGCCCAGCCTTCCCGGGATGGAACGCGACGGCGAGGCCCTGCGCAATTGTGACCAAGCGCAGCCCCGCTGCGCAGCTTGTCCGGATCACCTGCTTTGATCCGCCTTTTTTCGCCTTGATCCGCGTCGAAAAGCGCTACGCCCCACCCCACTGATCAATGATCAATTTGACCCGCGCCTCGCCCCGGATGGCGTCCAGCCGCGTCGGACGCAGGGTCTCATCGGCGGGTGCTCCGCCATCGCGCTGCGGCCATTCGAACTCGATGCGCCAGCCGCCCTGTTCGATCCGCCAGGGCAGCCCGCCGGCGCCGTACTGGATCCGCGCCGGACCCAGCGCCTCGGCACGGGCGCCGCGTACCCATTCCGACAGCGCCTGCACCGGAATATCCCAGCCGGTGGCCTCCAGCAGCAGGAGACGCGCGTCCGCACCGCGGCGCGGGCCACCCTCGATGCCTTCCAGCACCGCGCCGGCAGCGTCGCCGGACAGCTGCCAGCCCTGCCGGGTGACCGGCGCGCTCAGCGCGACCCGGTAACGCGGCCCGGCCTGCGACCATTCGATCCGGCCACTGCCGCCCCGGCCCTGGTTCGACACCGCGACCCGGCCGGTCAGCGACCACGCGGCATCGGTCCGCAGCGCCTGCTCGCGGGCGCGCTGGGCAGCCTCGGCGGCGGCAACCTGGGCCTGGGTAAGGTCCGGACGTAACGGGCGGCCGGCACAGGCGCTCAGCAGCACCAGCGCCAGCACGGCGATGACGATGTGCCGGCTCATGCGCCGGTGTTCTCCAGCGCCCGCTGCAAGGCACGGCTGTCGGGATCGAGCTCGCGCGCCTCCTCGAAGTACCGGCGGGCTTCCTCGCGCCGGTCCAGCGCCCACAGCACCTGCGCCAGGTGCGCGGCGATCTCGGCGTCCTTCTGCAACGAGAATGCGCGGCGCAGCTCGATCAGCGCCTCATCCAGGCGGCCCAGCCGATACAGCACCCAGCCGTAGCTGTCGATGATCGCGGCGTTGTCGGGTTCGGCGGCACGTGCGCGGTTGATCAGCTCGAGCGCCTCCTGGTAGCGGGTGGTGCGGTCGGCCAGGGTGTAGCCGAGCGCGTTGAGTGCGGCGACGCTGTCGGGCTCGGCCACCAGGATGCGACGGAAGTCGGCCTCGGCGCGCGCAATGTCGTCGCGGCGCTCGTGGCTCAGCGCGCGCGCATAGAGAATCTCCGGCTCGTCGGGAAATGCGGCCAGGCCCCGCGCAAAGGCGTTCAGTTCGCCGGCGGCGTCGCCGCCCTGCTGCCGCAGGTTCGCCTCCAGCAGGTAGGCGTCGCGGCGAGCCACCTCCGGCGCGGCGGCGTCGGACTGGATGTCGCGCAATGCGCCGAAGGCTTCCCCGCCCCGCTCCAGTTCGTGCAGCACGTTGGCCGCTCGCAGCCGCGCCGCCCAGCGCTGCGGCCCGCCCGGGACGCCGCGGTACCAGTCGAGCGCCTCGTCGAAGCGCTCGAGGAATTCGGCCATCTGCCCGAGCAGCAGGCGCCGCTGCGGGTCGGGCCTGGCGGCGTCGCGACGCAGTTCCTGGTACAGGCCGACCAGCGCGCTGTCGTCATCCTCACGCGCGAGCAGCGAGGCGCGCAGCGCATAGGTCTGATCGTCCTGGGGGCCCCGTGCGAGGGTCTGCTCGGCACGCTGCAGGTCACCGAGCGCATCGTACTCGGCGGCAATCGCCAGCCGCAGGTCGGCATTGCGGGCGGCCTGCTCCTCCACCAGGGCGAGCGCGGCGCGGGCCTGCTCGGGCTTGTCGGCCTCGCGCAACTGGCTGGCGCGCAGCAGCGCCACGCGCGGCTCGCCAGGGAAGCGCTCGACCACCTCGGCGACGATGCGCTCGGCCAGCACTGGCTGTTCGAGCCGCTGCGCCAGTGCGCCAAAAGTCAGCCAGGCCTGCAACTGGTCCGGAATCGCATCGCGCTCGACCAGGTATTGGAGTAGGTCGGCGGCCTGGTCGGGATTGCGCGCGCCCGCACCCAACACGCCCAGCGCCTGGCGCCAGCTGTCCTGGTCGGAGGACCGCATCAGCGCCAGCAGATGGCGACGTGCCGCGCGATCGTCACCGCGACGCATCGCCAGGGTGGCCTCGGCGGCCAGCAGCGATGCCCCGCTCCCGCCGTGCTCGCGCCATAAGCCGAGCGCCTGCGCCGCACGCTCATCGTCCCGGGCCAGCAATGCGATGCGGGTGGCGCGTTCGGCCAGTCCCATGTCCTGCGCGGCGCGGGCGGCCTCCAGGTACCAGCGCGCAGCATCGTCCAAGCGACCGGCCTGAAGCGCGAACTCGCCCGCCAGCAGCGGCTCCAGCGACTGCGCGGTCGCATCGCCGGCGCGCCCCGCCGCCGCGCCGGCCTGCACCGGGTCAGACGGCGCCACGGCCTGCTGCATCGGGGCGGCGTGAGCCGGCGACGCCAACAGCCGGGTCAGCAGCACGGCAGCGGCGAGGAAGGCAGCGACTGAACGCGGCGTTGCGGGCATCGACTCACCAGATTCGTAGAAAACGACGGCCCCGGTAGAATGGCGCCTCGGCAGCCGGCAGCTTATCGCAAGCACCTGAACCGGATTCTCCGGAGTCTGCCGCATGGATCCAGTGAGGCCCATTAGCCCTGCTGTCCCGTGAGCCCCCCGTTCCCGTGCACATTCCGTGAGTCCGCCTGCCCCGTGAGCCTGCTCGTCCTCGGCATCAATCACCAGACCGCGCCGGTCAGCCTGCGCGAGCGCGTGGCGTTCTCCGCCGACGCGGTGCCGGGCGCGCTGGAGGCGTTGCGGGCGCTGCCGCAGGTCCAGGAAGTAGCGCTGCTGTCGACCTGCAACCGCACCGAGCTGTACGCGGTGACCGAGGACGACGGCCGGGCGCTGGGCGATTGGCTGGCGAGGCATCCCGACGGCGGCGACTCCGGCTCGGGTCCGGCGCAGGCGCTGCACGCCTACCTGTACCGCCACCGCGACGCCGATGCGGTGCGCCACCTGTTCCGCGTGGCGACCGGGCTGGATTCGCTCGTACTGGGCGAACCGCAGATCCTGGGCCAGGTCAAGGAGGCCTGGGCCAGCGCGCGCGCCGCCGGCAGCCTCGATCACCGCCTGTAGGTCGGCCCCGCCGAGCGGACCGGTCTCGGCGCCGATCTCGCCACCGATCTCGCCGATGGCCTCCACCGCGGCGCGGGTGTCGGCCTGGATCGCCTCGACCCGCCGGCCGAGGTCCCCGCCTTCGGCCACTGGGGGCAACGAGAGCGCCACCCCGGCCGGCCGGCGGTGGGCGTGGTCTTCTACCGGGCCCACCTGCTCAGCGGGAACACGCTGTTCGTCGACGCCCTGTGCGACGCCATCGAGGCCCGGGGGGCCGACGCCGTGCCGGTGTACTGCTACTCGCTGCGGCCCGACGAGCACGGGCGGGTCCCCGCTCTCGACCTGCTGGCCGAGGCCGGGGTCGGCGCCGTGGTCACCACCGTGCTGGCCTCGGGGTCCCTGGCCCGGGGAACGGAGGGGAGCGAGGAAGACGAGTGGGCCGCGCCCCACCTGGCCGCCCTCGACGTCCCCGTGGTGCAGGCGCCGGCGGCCACCATCCCCTCCGCCGCCTGGGCGGCCAGCGACGCCGGCATGTCCCCGCTCGACGTGGCCATGGGCGTGGCCATCCCGGAGTTCGACG
>JAHWKC010000180.1 GCA_019348095.1 Pseudomonadota bacterium
AAGTCCGGCGGAGCGTAAGAGGTCGATCTCGTCGAGAGCCCGGGAGTCCATCTTGCGGTCGTACCGGTCAACGTGAGCCGCATCGAGGTTCTCGCGGCCTGCGCTGGCGACTTCGTCGAGCAGCCAACCAGAACAGCCGCGTGACTCATCAGTCCGTTCCACGACTGCCATCGTGCCACGATCGCTTTCAGGCAAGGGCTCAGCGGCAGGAGCACCACCCCGGCGACCGCGACCGACCCGGCGCCCGACGGTCCGGTTCGGCCACGCGCGATCGACCCGGCCGCGCCAACGCCGCCCGGGCACCCCACCCAGGACGAGCTGCCCATCGCCGCTGCCGCCACACCGCCGCCTCCCGCATCCGGGGGCGCACGGTCGTCCGGCAGCCGCGGGCCCTGGTGGCTGCGCCTGCTGGGCAAGCTGATGGCGCCGTGGGTGACGCTCACGGTCGAACCGCGGACGCCGGCCGAGCACGACGACGGCCAGGGCCGTCCGGTCTGCTACGTGCTGGAGGACTACGGCCTGTCCAACGCGCTGATCCTGGAGCGCGCCTGCCGCCAGACCGGGCTGCCGTCGCCGCTGCAGCCGCTGGCCGACGACCTGCTGGGCCGCAAGCGCGCCTATGTCGCGCTGTCGCGGCGCAACGCCAGCGCGCTGGCGCCGTTGCAGTCGCTCGGCCAGAACCCGCCGTCGCCGACCACCCACTCCGGTTCGCTGGCCCGGCTGCTGGACGCGCACCGCGCAGACCCGTCACTGGACGTGCAACTGGTGCCGGTGTCGATTTTCGTCGGCCGTGCCCCGGCGCATAGCAGCGGCTGGTTCTCGGTGCTGTTCTCGGAGAACTGGACCCTGGTCGGCGGTTTCCGCCGGCTGCTCGCGATCGCGCTCAACGGCCGCCACACCATGGTGCGGTTCGCCCCGCCGGTCTCGCTGCGCAGCGTGGTGGACGAAGGCCTGCCGCCCGAGCGCACCGTGCGCAAGCTCTCGCGCGTGCTGCGCACCCACTTCCGGCTGATCCGCGCGGCGGTGATCGGGCCGGACCTCTCGACCCGGCGCCTGCTGGTCGACCGGGTGCTGGCCGCCGTGCCGGTCAAGGAGGCGATCACCGTCCAGGCCCGGCGTGACGGCTCCAGCTATGCCGACGCCTGGAAGAAGGCGCACGCCTACGCCTACGAGATCGCCGCGGACTACTCGCATCCGGTGGTGCGTTCGCTGAGCTTCATGCTGACCCCGATCTGGAACCGGATCTACCGCGGCGTGCTGGTACATCACCTCGACCAGCTCAAGCAGGACGCGCCCGGGCACGAGGTGGTCTACGTGCCGTGCCACCGCAGCCACATGGATTACCTGCTGCTGTCGTACCTGCTGTACGCGCGCGGCACCGTGCCGCCGCACATTGTCGCCGGCATCAACCTCAACCTGCCGGTGATCGGCGGCGTGCTGCGCAAGGGCGGGGCGTTCTTCATCCGCCGCTCGATCCGCGGCAGCGCGTTGTACTCGGCGGTGCTGGGCGAGTACGTCGCCCAGCTGGTGTCGGGCGGCTATTCGATCGAGTACTTCGTGGAGGGCGGCCGCTCGCGCACCGGCCGGCTGCTGCCGCCCAAGGGCGGCATGGTGTCGATGACCGTGCGCGGCTACCTGCGCCAGCCGACCCGGCCGGTATTGTTCCAGCCGGTCTACATCGGCTACGAGAAGCTCATGGAAGGCGGCAGCTACCTCGACGAGCTCTCCGGCAAGCCCAAGCGGAAGGAGTCGATCTGGGCGCTGCTGGCCGGCATCCCGAAGGTGCTGCGCTCCAACTACGGCCAGGTGGTGGTGAATTTCGGCGAACCGATCCGGCTCAGCGAGGTGCTTGCCGAGCACGCGCCGCAGTGGCGCGGCGAGCCGCTGGCGGAGGACGAGAAACCCGCTTGGCTGCCGGCCGCGGTCAGCCACATCACCGAGCGCATCCAGATCAACGTCAACCGCGCCGCCGACGTCAACCCGATCAACCTGCTCGCGCTGGCGCTGCTGTCCACCCCCAAACACGCGATGGGCGAAGGCGACCTGCTGGCCCAGCTCGCGCTGAGCAAGACCCTGCTGGCCGAGGTGCCCTATTCCGACGGGGCCAAGCGCGGTGCCGTGGGCCGGCTGGACCGCGTCACCGTGACTCCGCACACGCCGGCCGAAATCGTCGCCCACGGCGAGGAGATCGGCGTGCTCACCCGTACCCCGCACCCGCTCGGCGACGTGCTCGGGGTGAGCGGCGACAACGCGGTGCTGCTGAGCTACTTCCGCAACAACGTGCTGCACCTGTTCACCGGCGCCTCGTGGATAGCGTGCTGTTTCCAGCACAACCGCCGCATGAGCCGCAACAGCGTGCTGCGACTGGGCCGCAGCGTGTACCCGTTCCTGCAGGCCGAGTTGTTCCTGCCGTGGGACGAGGACGGTTTCGTGCAGCGCCTGTCGCGCACCACCGACCTGTTCATGCGCGAGGGGCTGCTCGAGCAGGTCGGCGAGGACGACGGCGGCATCCTGGCGCGCAACGCCGGCCAGACCGACGAGGTGTTCCGCCTGCGCGCGATCGGCCACTCGCTGCAGCAGGCGTTCGAGCGCTACTACATCGCCATTTCGGTGCTGGTGAAAAACGGCGCCGGCACGCTGTCGGCCGGCGAGCTGGAAAGCCTGTGCCAGTTGGCCGCGCAGCGCCTGAGCCTGCTGTACGCGCCGGCCGCGCCGGAGTTCTTCGACAAGACCCTGTTCCGCGGCTTCATCCAGAAGCTGCGCGAACTCAAGCTGGTCTGGGCCGACGAGGCCGGCAAACTCGCCTTCGACGCGCGCCTGGAGGCCTGGGCCAAGGACGCCAAGTTCATCCTCGGCCGCGAACTGCGCCACACCATCGAAAAGGTGAGCCCGGCGGCAGCCAAGCCGCGGCGAGCGCACGACGCCGCCGACACCCCGTAGGAGCGGCTTCAGCCGCGAACCGGAACCGGTTGCCGGCGCGGCGCCCCGGTCGCGGCCTGCTTCGAGGAGGCAATCGTTTTCCCGACCCGCGAACGCCATCGGGTGACATCGACGGGCGGACCATTGTGGTTCGCGGCTGAAGCCGCTCCTACGCCGGCTCGTCCGGGATCAGCGCGCTCTCCAGCCGCGCGATGCAGTCCTTGAGCAGCAACTTGCGCTTCTTCAGCCGTTTGAGCGCGAGGTCGTCGTGCGCGCTGTCCAGTTGCAGCGGCGCCAGGCGCGCGATCGCGGCGTCGAGGTCGCGATGCTCGACCCGCAGCTCGGCCAGTCGGCGTGAAATCAGGGCGGGGTCGTCGCTTTCGCTCATGGATCGCAGCTTAGCGCGCGGCCGCGGCGACCGTCATCGATGCCGCGACCGGTAGAATGGCCGGCCGATGAACACCCGCGCATTGCCCCTGCTCGATCCCACGCCCTTGGACTCCAAGCCACCGGCACCGGCGCCGCGCGCGCCCGATGTGGAGCGCCTGGGCACGCGCCTGCGCCACCAGGTCGGCCAGGCGATCGCCGACTTCGGCATGATCGAGGACGGCGACAAGGTCATGGTGTGCCTGTCGGGCGGCAAGGACAGCTACACCATGCTCGACATCCTGCTGCAGCTGCAGAAGAAGGCGCCGGTGAAGTTCGAGCTGGTCGCGGTCAACCTCGATCAGAAACAGCCGGATTTTCCCGAGCACGTGCTGCCCGCGTATCTCGAGTCGATCGGCGTGGCTTACAAGGTACTGGAGCAGGACACCTACTCGGTGGTCACCCGCGTGGTGCCCGAGGGCAAGACGATGTGTTCGCTGTGCTCGCGGCTGCGGCGCGGCGCGCTGTACTCGTATGCGGCGCGGGAAGGCTTCAGCAAGATCGCGCTCGGCCACCATCGCGACGACCTGGTCGCCACGTTTTTCCTCAACCTGTTCTTCCACGCGAAGCTTTCGGGCATGCCGCCCAAGCTGCTCAGCGACGACGGCCGCCACGTGGTGATCCGCCCGCTCGCCTACGTGCGCGAGCACGACATAGCGCAGTACGCGCAGGCCCGGCAGTTCCCGATCATCCCGTGCAACCTGTGCGGCTCGCAGGAGAACCTGCAGCGCAAGCAGGTCCAACGGATGATGGCCGACTGGGAGCGCGAGACGCCGGGGCGCATCGAGACGATCGCGCGGGCGCTGGGCGACATCCGCCCGTCGCAGCTGAGCGATCCGAAGCTGTTCGACTTCCTCGGGCTGACGGCCCAACACAGCAGTTTCCCCCTTTAAAAAGGGAGGGACCTGAAAACTCCTTGTTTGTTTCCTCTGCAGGACTTTCGATGTTCTTTCGCAACCTCACGCTGTTCCGTTTCCCCCTCACCACCAAGCTCGACGACCTCGACGCCGGCCTGGAGGAATGCCGGCTCAAGCCGGTCGGCCCGATGGAGCTGTCCTCGCGCGGTTTCATCTCGCCATTTGGTCGACAAGATGCCGGCCGCGATGCCGAGGCGATGTCGCACCGGATTGGTGACGCGCTGTGGCTGACCGTCGGCGGCGAGGACCGGCTGCTGCCCGGCTCGGTGGTCAACGACATGCTGGCCAAGAAACTGGCCGAGATCGAACAGAAGGAAGGCCGCAAGCCGGGCGGGCGCACCCGCAAGCGGATCAAGGACGAGCTCATCGTCGACCTGCTGCCGCGCGCGTTCATCAAGCCCGGTCGCACCGATGCGCTGCTCGACCTGGAGCACGGCCTCTGCGTGGTCGATACCTCCAGCCGCAAGAGCGCGGAGAACGTCGCCAGCGAGATCCGCCGCGCGCTCGGCAGCTTTCCGGCGCTGCCGCTCAACGCCGAAGTCGCACCGCGCTCGATCCTGACCGGCTGGGTCGCCGGCGAGGCGCTGCCGGAGGGACTCTCGCTTGGCGACGAATGCGAGCTGCGCGATCCGGTCGACCAGGGCGCGGTGGTCAAGTGCCAGCGCATGGAACTGCAGGGCGAGGAGATCAACAAGCACCTGGAGTCCGGCAAGCAGGTGACGCGACTTGCACTTACCCTGGATGACCACGTCTCGTTCGTGCTCGGCGAAGACCTGGTGCTGCGCAAGTTCAAGCTGCTCGACGGCGCGGTCGACCAGCTCGAATCGAACGACACCGATGATGTGCACGCCGAGCTCGATGCGCGGTTCGCGCTCATGGCCGGCGAGCTGCGGCGGCTGTTCAGCGTGCTCGAGGGCGCACTGAAGCTGTCGAAGGTCGAGGGCTGACCCGGATCACGTTCGCTCCATCGATCGGGATCGCGTCGTGCCGCATGTGCCGCACCGGGTCGGATGTCGCGAGTGCGGTCCGCG
>JAHWKC010000181.1 GCA_019348095.1 Pseudomonadota bacterium
CGCACCTCGAGCAGCGGCTTCTGCGACATGCGTCCGTACTTCGCATCATCGTAGGCGCGCTCGATGTAATCCAGATCGGGCGCGATGGAGATGACGCCGCGCAGCGCTTCAGCGTCCACGCCACGAAAGCTGGGCAGGCGGCTGAGGGCGAGGTGGACGCGGGCGGTGACGCCACGTGCCCGCACGTACGCCGGATCGCTCCGCTCGGCCTCGCTGACCGCGGGGTCCAGCTCGCCGGGTTCAAACCGTGTTATCGACTCGCGGCCTGCGCACAGGTTTTCCCAGAACGTTTCCACGTCGCCGGCGCCAGGAAACCGACCGGCCATTCCGATGATGGCAATGGGTTCGTTACCGGACTCGGCACGGGCCAACCGCTTTGCCGCGATGCGTGCCGGATCCACGCTCGACGCTGCAGAGCCGTCCCCGAGTGCCGCAGCCAGTGTTGCCGGCGTTGGATTTCGAAACACCAATGTGACCGGGATGCTCCTTGCCGCCGCCATCGGCGCGAGCTTCTCGGCCAGTTGCACCGCCAGCAGCGAGTTGCCGCCTAGTTCGAAGAAGTTGTCATTGCGCCCGACGGCGTCGATGTCCAGCAGTTCGCCAAAGACATCGCACACCTCGGACTCGACAGCGCCGGTAGCTGGCTCGAAAGCGCAGGCAAGCTCGGGGCGTGAACGGTCCGGTTCCGGTAGCGCCTTGGTGTCGAGTTTGCCGTTGATCGTCACCGGCAACGCGTCCAGGCACAGATAGCGCACCGGCACCATGAACGCAGGCAGCCGCGACGCGAGATGCGCACGCAGCGCTGAAGCAGCCGGTAGCTCCTGGCCAGCGACGTAGTAGGCCAACAGCCGACTACCGCCGGCACGGCCCGGCCGCGCCACCACCGCACACGACTGGATCCCGGGGTGCTGCTGCAGCGCCTGTTCGATTTCCGACAGCTCGATGCGGAAACCCCGGATCTTGACCTGGCTGTCGCCGCGCCCGGCGAACTCCAGGGTGCCATCGGGAAGGAACCGGACCTGGTCACCGGTGCGGTAGAGGCGCTCGTCCGCGCGGAACGGATCGCTGACGAATCGCCCGGCAGTCAGCTGCTCCTGGTTCGCGTACCCGCGCGCGAGGCCGCCCCCCCCGACGTAGAGCTCGCCAAGAACGCCCGTGGGCACGAGCTCACGCCGGGCGTTGAGTACATAGACCCGGGTATCAGCGATCGGCCGCCCGATCGGAACCGCTGACGCGTCCGCCGGCAGCTCTTGCCCGACCTCATGCGTACTGACAATCACCGTGCACTCGGTCGGGCCGTAGCAATTGACCAGCCGCAGCGCGGGCAAAGCAGCACGCAGGCGACGCACGTGAGCGATCGACATCGCCTCACCGCCTGACAGCAGCTCCTCCAACCCCGCCAGATGCAAGGGATCCTCATCGACCACCGCATTGAGCAATGCGGCCGTCAACAACGTGGTGGTGACCCGATGTTTGCTGATGGAGGCAGCGATTCCGGCACCCGTCGGCACGGGTTCCGGGTGTACCACTACGCAGCCACCGTTGAGCAGGGGTGCCCAGAGCTCGAGCGTTGAGGCGTCGAATCCAAGGGGCGCTACCTGCAGATATCGCGTGTGCGGTCCGAAACTGGCGTAGTCGACACCGCAGACCAGTCGAAGGATGCCGCGATGGCGGATCTCCACGCCTTTGGGCTCGCCGGTCGAACCCGAGGTGTACATCACATAGGCGATCGAATCACCGGAAATGGAGACGTCCGGCGCTGGTTTTCCGGAATGTTTTCCGGAGTCTTCGCCGGAGTCCTGGTCGAGACTCACCTCGACGCATCGCAGCCGCTCCGGCAGTAACGCCACAGCGCCCGCATCGTCGACTACGGCAACTTGCACGCCGGCGTTGTCCAGCATTTGCGAGACGCGATCCCGCGGGTGTGCCCTATCGATCGGAAGATAGGCCGCGCCCGCCTTGAGGATTCCGAGCACGGCGATGACGGTCGCAGCCGACCGTGACATCGAGACCCCGACTGCCGAGCCTGGCTGAACTCCGGCTGCGATCAGTCGTGCCGCCATTATGTTGGCGCGGCGGTCGAGTTCGGCATAGCTCAGGGAGCGAGCACCATCGACGACTGCAATCGCTTCAGGCGCGCGGGCGAGCATGGCCGCGAACTGTTCGGTGACCGTTTCGGCCAACCCGCTGTTCGCCGGGGTCCTGCCCCAATCGCCGAGCTGCCGGGCGCGGTCGCCAGGATCAAGCAAGTCGATTGACTCGATCGGCCGGTTCTCGGCCAGGCCAGCAAGCACACGACACACACAGTCCGCCACCAGCGTGACCGCTTGCTCGGTAAGCGGGGCACGAAACGAGCAGCTGATCCGCAGCTCGCCGGTGAGGGTTGGATCGGGCCCAATGCGCCACTGCGAAGCAATCGGATCAGCTTCATTCAGTACCGCATCTCCCTCCAGCACTGCCCATACCGTGGGTGACGCGTTCGCCTGGTCCGACGGCGGCGCCTCGGACATCGCTTGCCGCAGCGCCTGCTGCCAGGCCGCACATTGCCCCTGCGGCTCGATGTCTACCGCTGCCTGCTGCAGCCCGCTGGTGGAGACCGACGTGGCCAGTGCCTGGTCCTCACCGGTCAGCCGTGACTCGACCAGTGCCAACGCCGCGACCAGCAGTTCAGACGGCGCCTGCCGCTGCTGCCCGGCGCGAATGGCATCGGACACCTCCTTGTTGAGAGCGAAGTGCAGGTGCTGCCATTCTCCAGAGCCCGCGCCGGTCCGGCACGGCAATACGGTGCTCAGCTTCGCTTCGTCAAGATATGTCGTAGTCGCGAGCGGCTTTCGATTCATCAGTCTTGGTACCTTTTCGTTTGCGGTCAGCCTTCGCCTTGTGCGCGACTACCCACATTTCCGGCAGTTGATGACCGTGGGAGACATCCGTTGCGGCAAACTCGGCTCTTGGCATCCCGTCTGCGGCGAAGTCATCGGCTGCTCCAAGTCGCTCCTTGCTGGCCGCGCCGTACTTGGTATGTCGCCTCGATTACAACGGTTCCGGCCGCTCGGGGCGGCCAGACGACGCCGGTGCGCACACGGACGTCACCCGGGTTAGGATGGCTCAACCGCGAGGGCTGACATGAACTCCGACCTGGCGTCGCTCTATTCGCAACTCGATCTCCGTCCGGGCTGCAGCTTCGAAGAGTTTCAGCGGGCCTACCGACGGCAGATCGCGCAATTGCATCCGGACCGGGGCCGGACCGATCCGGGTTCGTCGGACACGCAGGCGCGGCTGCGAAACCTGATCCTGCTGCACGCCACGGTGAGTCGATTCCACCATCGCTACGGGAGAATGCCCGGTGGACGATCGCCGCGGATCAGCGGCGTTCTGCCCAGGAGGAGCCACCAAGTCAGGCACGTAGGCCACGCGGCAGCGTCCCACCCTGGCAGCGACAGGCGTCCGGCCCGGTTTGCTGTTGGGCTGCTCATCATCGGCGCGCTCGTGGCCATGGTGGCGGCGTGGAACTGGCTCGTGTCTACGGGGCGCGACTCCACCGCACACCTGCTGCCTCCACCCGCCGCCGTGATCTCCAGCAGCCGCGATACGCAACATCTGCCGCGGTTGCTTGCTGCAACCGAAATCCGTATCACCGCGCGCCGCGCCTGAACAGTACCACCTCGACCGTCTGCATCAGGATCGTCAGATCGAACAGCAGGCCCTGATTCTTGACGTAGAACAGGTCGAAGGTGAGCTTTTCCTCGGCGTCGCGCACCGAGGCACCATAGGGGTAGCGTAGTTGAGCCCAGCCGGTCAGGCCCGGCTTCACGCTGTGGCGGATGTTGTAGTAGCGGATTTCCTTGCCGAGCATTTCCACGAAGTGCGGGCGCTCCGGGCGCGGGCCGACGAAGCTCAGGTCGCCGCGCAACACGTTGTACAGCTGCGGCAGCTCATCCAGGCGGGTCATTCGGATGAAGCGGCCGACCCGCGTACTCCGGTCGTCCTCGCGGCTGGCCCAGCGCGCGACGCCGTCTTTTTCTGCATCGGCACGCATGCTGCGGAACTTGATCAGCTCGAACCCGCGCCCGTTTTCCCCGACCCGGGTCTGCCGGTAGAGGATCGGCGAGCCAGACTCCAGCCAGACGCACAGCGCCACGATGAGCATGAGCGGCCATGCGACCAGCAGCAGCGCGCAGGCGGCAAGCAGGTCGAAGAAACGCTTGCTCAAACGCCGCAATATGGAATGGTCGAACCCGCCGGAGAACACCAGCCAGGACGGATCGGCCACGTTCAACGTGACCATGCCCGCCTCACGCTCGAAAAACGTCGACAGGTCGGACACCACGATGCCGCGTTGCGCGCACATCAGCATGCTTTCCATGGGCAGGCAGCCGCGCCGCTCGTCGGGGGCGACCACGATCTCGTCCACATTCATTCGCTCGGCGAGGTCGGCCAGCGCCAATTCGCCGGTGCCGGTGTCCGCCGGCATTCCCGCAGGCACCTCCACCGGCTGCCCCGGCACCGGCAGATAGCCGACCACGACGAACGACTGCCGATCCGAGGCGCGCCGCATACGGCTGTTGATCAGTGCGGCGTTGCTGCCCGCCCCGAACACCAGCACGCGGCTCTTGAACAGCTTCATCCCGAACAGCTGCATCACCAGGAAGCGCAGCAGCATCACTCCGATGAACCCGAACGCCAGCGACATCAGCAGCACGCCACGGCCGATGTAGGTCACCGGAACGAAGTAGTACAGCACCAGCAAACTGATGCCACCGAAGGCGAACGCCAGCAGCAGGCGCACGACGAACTCGGTCCGGTTGTGGCGCAGGTATACCTGGTAGAGCCCGAAGCACACCATTGCCACGGTCACGAACACCGCCACAAGCAACAGGCGCTCGGGATTGCTGCCGAGGAACACCTGATAGCCCTCGGGATCATTCAGGAAGCGCAGCCTCGCGGCGGCCTTGGCCGCGAACGCGATCAGCAGCACCTCCATCAGCCAGAGGAAACGGATGACCCAACTTTTTCGGCTCGCCGATGCGACTTTCATGCGGGATGCTCATGGTGCGGAGAACGACGGCGCTGCCGGCTGACCGATGCGGCCTCTCCAGAACAGATTGGACGGCTGCAACAGGATCGACATATGCAGTGCTTCATTCGATACAACGCATTCACCAGCGAAGTCCGCAGCCGTGGGCTTCGGATCTGTTCATTTCCAGTCGCCGGGCTCGTCGGCTCGCGGGCGCAGCCAGCGGCAGTCGATCGCGAT
>JAHWKC010000182.1 GCA_019348095.1 Pseudomonadota bacterium
CGTGCTGGATGGTGTCGTCGGGGTAGTACAGCATCGCACCGACCGCGCCCACGTCGGGGCGGACTGCCTGGGACACCATCTCCTGGAGCCAGTCGGGCGAGATGACCTCGATATCGTTGTTGACCAGTCCGAGCACCTGTCCGTCGCACTGGCGCGCTGCCCAGTTGTTGATCGCCGAGTAATTGAACGGCGCATCGAAGCGCAGCACCCTGACGTTCTCGCGTTGCTCCAGCTCCGCCAGGTACGCCAGCGCGTCGGGGTCGGACGACTGGTTGTCGACCACCACGATCTCGAAGTCGGGGTAGTCGGTACGGGCCAGGATGCTTTCGACGCACATGCGCAGCAGCTCGACCTTGTCGCGGGTCGGCACGATCAGGCTCACCCTGGGCGGGGGCTCGGGCAGCGGCCAGCGCACGCGGTAGTGGCCGTGCGACAGCTCTTCGGCGCGTGCGTTGGTCTCGCAGCGCACCAGGTGCTCGGCGACCGCGCGCGCGCCCGCCGAGGAGGCGTAGTCCTTGGCGTCGCGCGTCAGCGCGGTGGAGCCGGGGATCGCGCGCCAGTGGTACAGCACCTTTGGAACATGCACGATCTGATCGGCCTGCAGCTTCTCGATACAGCGCAGCAGCAGGTCGTGATCCTGCGCACCCTCAAAGCCCGGTCGCAGCCCGCCCAGGGACCTGACCAGCGCGGTTTCGATTACCGCAAAGTGGCAGATGTAGTTCTGTGCCCGCAGCAGGTCGGGGTTCCACGCCGGCTTGAAGTTGGGATCGAAGCGCCGGCCGGAGCGATCGATCTTGTCCTCGTCGGAATACACCAGTCGCGCGTCCGGATTCGCCACCAGCGCCTTTGCGACCTCGAACAGTGCGTCCGGTGCGAGTTCGTCGTCGTGGTCCAGAAAGCCGGTGTATTGGCCCTGTGCCCTCTCCAACGCATCGTTGGTGGTCTCGCAGATATGTCCGTGGCGATCGCGCAAGTGCAGTTGGATCCGCCGATCGCGTTCGGCGTACTCGCGCAGTACGCGTCGCACCGCGCCCGATGACGCGTCATCGGCGATGCACAGCTGCCAATGCACGAACGTCTGCGCCAGCACGCTGTCGATGCAACGCCGCAGGAATTCCACCGGCGTGTCGTGCACCGGCAGGACGATCGAGATCAACGGCGGATTGGCCATCGCCGCGGCGCGCAAGCGGGCCTGCTCCAGGCTGGCCGGACCGTAGCTATCGAACAGGGCGATCCAGTGCTGATAGTCGCGGCGATCGCGGCGGAAGCTGGACACGTATCGCTCGATCAGGAGATCGGCTGCCGCGGCAAAGCCGGACCGCGCGAACCGCCGCGCAAAACCTGCTGCGGCCGGTAGCGTGTCGCCCAGCAAGGTGCAGCCGCTGGCGGCCTGGATGCCACGCAGCATCGCCCCTGCCGCGCGCCACGGCGAGATCCGGCTAAACAGCGGCGCCGTCAGGGAGAACCGTGCCCGCCCCACGGTAGGATCAAGGCGCAGCGTGCGCAGGGTGGCCCTGATCAGCACTACGCAATCCAGCAGCCCGTCCGCGTCCGGCTCCGGCAGGTCGATGCGGGTGGTTTCCGATGCGCCCTCGCCATAGTCGGGGTACAGGCAAGGCTTGATGATCTGCCCCTCGCTTGGGACCAGCTGCACCGACAGCCGGTACCAGCCCGGTGGCAGCAGCGGGAAGCCGCCGTCGGGACGCACGTCGAACTGCGGGTCGTCGCCTGTCGACTCATAATCGCCGCGGCCATTGCCCGCCCCCCGCACCAGCAATTGCTGCACCGGGACCAGAGCAACGCCGCTGGCTGTTGGGAACCACATCGATATCACCTGCCGTCTGATCGTGTGCCGAGTCAGCAGCAGTAGTGCAAAGACCGTTCCTCAGCTACGCAGCGCGTCCGCAGTCGGGCCGGCCAGCCCCCCGCAAAGGCTCGCCCGCGTACCTTTTTACTGAATGGTTCAGCCGAACTGTCGGGTCATTGACGCGGCCGCATGTTTCAGGTCGACCGCGAATGCAGCGCCGACGACATTTTGACGAGCGCGCCCGGCGAGCCGCTACCGATCAGGCGAACCGATCGGTCGCCAGCACCAGCGCGTCGACGTTTTCGGCCTCAAAGGCCGAATGGCCCGAGGCCGGAGTGATGATCAGCTCGCCCTTGGGCCAGGCTTTCTTCAGGTCCCAGGCATTGGCGACCGGGCAGACCACGTCGTAACGGCCGTGCACCATGACCCCGGGGATGTCGGCGATCCTGTGTGCGTCGCGCAGCAGTTGATTGTCGCACTCGAAAAAGCCGCCGTTGACGAAGTAGTGGTTCTCGATGCGCGCGAACGCGAGGGCGAAGTGCGGGTCGGCGTGGCTGCTGGCGAAATCCTCGTCGATATGCAGGAAGCTGGTCGCACCTTCCCAGACGCTCCACGCGCGCGCGGCGTCCAGGCGCGTGGCCTCGTCCTCGGAGGTCAGGCGACGATGGAACGCGTCGATCAGGTCGTGGCGCTCGTCCTCGGGAATTGCACTAATGTAATGCTCCCAGGCGTCGGGGAACAGGCGTGAGGCGCCCTCCTGGTAGAACCACTCCAGCTCCCAACGGCGCAACATGAATATCCCGCGCAGCACCAACTCGGTGACGCGTTCCGGATGCGTCTGCGCGTAGGCCAGCGCCAGGGTCGAACCCCACGAGCCGCCGAACACCTGCCAACGACCGATTCCCAGCGTTTCGCGCAGCGTTTCTATGTCGGCGACCAGGTGCCAGGTGGTGTTGTCGACCAGATCCGCGTGCGGGGTCGAGCGCCCGCTGCCGCGCTGGTCGAACAGCACGATGCGGTACTTGGCCGGGTCGTGGAAACGCCGCATCTTGCCGTTGCAGCCGCCGCCGGGACCGCCGTGCAGCAGCACCACCGGCTTGCCGTCGGGGTTGCCGGACTGCTCGTAATAGAGCGTGTGGCGGTCGTCGACCTTCAGCAGGCCGGTGTCGTAGGGCTGGATTTCGGGATAGAGCGTGCGCATGCGGACTCCTGCGGAAGCATTGGCTCAAGTGTAGCGAGGGGTGCCGTGGCGGGCAGCCGCGGCGGCCGCTGCACCGGGTTGCGGCGCGCAGCCGAGCAAGCTCGGCTCTACGCTTGCCGGACCAGCCGTGCCTTTCGTAGAGCGGAGCTCGCTCCGCTGCAGCTACGCGACCTGCGAGCTCAATCCAGCAGGCTCCAGGTGTCACGGGCATTCCGCACTCCACAGCACGGTGTCATGGCCGCCGTCGGCCCGAAGTGATGCGCTCGCGCTGCTCCAGGTCGCGGTCGGTCCGGATATCGATCAAGCCGGCCGCGTCCAGCAGCGCACGTACCGCCGCGCCCTGCTCCCAGCCATGCTCGATCAGCAGCCAACCGCCGGGCACCAGGTGCGCCGGTGCCCCGCGGCTGATCGTGCGGATCGCGTCGAGCCCGTCGGTGCCCGAGGCCAGTGCTGTACGCGGTTCATGCCGCAGGTCGCCCTCGCGCAGATGCGCGTCGGCCTCGGCGATGTAGGGCGGATTGCTGGCGATCAGCTCGAAGCACTCACCGGCCAATGGCGTGAGCCAGTCGCCGTGACGCAGCTCGATGTTGCTCGCGCCCAGGGAACGCGCGTTGTCGCGGGCGATCGCCAGGGCGGCGCGGCTGGCGTCGGTCGCGACCACCCGCGCGGCCGGCCGCTCGAGCGCCAGCGCCAGCGCGATGGCGCCGCTGCCGGTTCCCAGATCGGCCACCCGCGGCCTGGCGCCCTCCGGCAGTCGCGCCAGCGCCAGCTCCACCAGAAGTTCGGTCTCGGCCCGCGGGATCAGCGTGGCCGGCGTGACCTGCAACTCGAAGCGCCAGAAACCGCGGCGGCCGGTCAGGTAGGCCACCGGCTCGCCGGCGATGCGCCGGGCGAGCAAGTCCTCGAACTTGGCCTGCGCCGCCTCCGGCATCGACTCGTCGCCATGCGCGAACAGCCAGCTGCGAGGCCGCTGCAGCGCGTGGCCGAGCAGCAGCTCGGCATCGGCGCGGTCGATCCGCTCGCGCGCCGCGCGTAGCACTGCATCTATCCGGATCATTGCGCCGCGGCCACCCTGTGCGAATCCCGATGCGGCGCCTGCCGCATCAGCGCGCATCCTACCCGGGGAGGCCGCGGCCGGCGAGGCCACTCCTGCGAGGACACAAGCCTCACCCGTGGCGCTGCATCATCGAATGCATGCGATCCCTACGAAACGCACTGGCCGGCTCGACGCTGGCGGTGGCGGCCGTGTTCACCACCGGCTGCGAAAGCCTGCTGTTCGGCTTCGCCAACCGCGGACTGGAGCCGCCCGAGACCACCGTCGCCTACGCACCCGAACTCGGGCTGTCGCTGGATGTCTACCGGCCGCCACGCGCGGGCGCCGGTACTTCGCCGGTCGTGGTGTTCTTCTACGGCGGCGGCTGGCAGCGCGGCGAGCGCGGGCAGTACCCGGTCGGGGTGAGCGTGGTGATCGTGCGGCGCGAGCTGCTCGAGCGCGCCGGGCAGCCGCGCGCGGAGATCTTCAACTATGCCGCGCACGTCAGGGGCGAGTCGATGCTCAACACGCCGCCAACGTGGAACTGGTACCTGGCCGGGCTGGTGTTCAAGTGGATGTTGGCCGAGGGCGGCGTGACCGAATTCGCGCGGCGCAACGCGCGCAAATCCAAGCTGCTGTACGACGTGATCGACGGCTCCGGCGGCTTTTATCGCAACGAGGTGGCGGTGGCGGTGCGCTCGCGCATGAACGTGCCGTTCTTCCTGTGCGATGACGCGCTCGATAAGCCGTTCCTCGCGGAGGCCAAGGAGGCCGGGCTGATCTCCCTCAAGGGCCACCGCGCGCTCGGCGGCATGCGCGCCTCGATCGCGATGGCGGATGATGTGGAGCCCGTGCCGGGAGTCATGCCCGTGAAAACTGTCGCGACGGTCATCGGAGTGCTGGCGATCGCGTATGCGCTCGCATCCGCATGGCTCGCATGGCGTCAGCGCGATCTCATCTACTACCCGCAGTACACCCGCGTCCCGGCATCCGAAACGGATTTCGCGCTCGAGCGGGGCGACGCGATGCTGCGCGGCTGGCGCGTCAATCCCGGGCAGCGCGATGCGATCGTCTATTTCGGTGGAAACGCGGAATCCATCGAAACGATGGCGCCCTGGCTCGCCGCCTGGTTTCCCGATCGCACGAGTTATCTGCTCGCGTACCGCGGTTACGGTGCGAGCGACGGGCGCCCGAGCGAAACCGCGCTTACGCG
>JAHWKC010000183.1 GCA_019348095.1 Pseudomonadota bacterium
TTCTTCGCCGTCGTCTGCTCGTTCTCCTTCTCGACCTTCTTGCGCTGCTCGTCCAGCTTCTGGCGCTGCTGCTCGACCTTCTGCCGCTCCTGCTCGACGCGCTTCTTGTCGCGCGCGAGGTCCTCGCGGGCCCGCTCGGTCTTGCGCTGCTCGTCCTGGCACTCGGGGCGTGGGTGCTCACAGCGCGCGACGAGCAGATGGCCATGGGAGCCGGAGCCTTCCTCCTGGCCTGGGTGGTCATGATGACGGCGATGATGCTGCCGGCGGCGGCACCCGTCGTGGCGCTGTACGCGCTCGCCGCGGCGCTGGCGCCGGGCGACCCTTTGTACAACTACGCTGGCCGTGCGCTGCTGCGCCGGGGCTTGCCGGTGCCGCGTGCGTTCGATCGTGAGCAGTGGCAGTTCGGCTCCGGCATCCGCCCACCCGCCGACACCGATGGCTACCGGCCGCCGGTCAGGGTGGGGGTTTTGCTGCCGCTGTCGGGCGACATGTCGGCCGCGGCCGCACCGGTCCGCGACGGATTCCTCGCCGGCTACTACGGTGAGCAGCGCCGCCGCCCCGAGGTCACCTTCTACGACACCCAGGGCACGCCGGGCGGCGCCGTGGCCGCGTATGACCAGGCCAGCACGGAGGGCAACGACCTCGTGCTCGGCCCGCTGGGTCGCGAGGAGGTCGGCACCCTGTTCAACCGCGCCGCGCTGCCGGTGCCGGTGCTTGCGCTCAACCGGGGCGTGGTGCGCCCTCCCGCCGGCCACGCCGGGTTTTCGCTGTCGCCGGAAGACGAGGGTCTGGCCGCGGCCGATTACCTGACCGATCGCGGGGCGCGGCGGGTACTGGTGGTCCAGGGCAGCGATGACAGCCAAAGGCGCGCGGTCGCGGCGTTCCGCGAGGGACTGACCGAAAGCGGCGGCGTGGTGACCGATGTGGTCGGCGCGACCACGGCCGATCTTGCGCCGTTCGCGCAGCGCGAGGGCGGCGTCGACGCGGTGCTGCTGGCGATCCGTGGCAGCGCCGCGCGCGAGCTGATCGAGAAGCTGGCGCTCGCCGGCCTGGCCGACATCCCGCGGGTGGCGACCTCGCAATTGCTCTCCGGCACCGGCAATGCCGAGCAGGACCAGGTGCTCGACGGCATCGCATTCCCGAGCGAGGCCTGGACCAACCGCGGCGTGCGTGGCTTGCCGCCGGTCACCAGTGCCGGGCAGACACTGCCGACGGCCAGGGGCCCGGCTGCACGTCTGTTTGCCTTCGGTTACGACGCCTGGCTGCTCACGGCCTATCTGGAGCATCTGGCGACCCGCCTGGATGCGCATGTGGAAGGTGCCACCGGCACGCTGCGCCTGGATGGCTTGGGCAACGTGCGGCGCACGCCGGCGTGGTCGACGTTCATCGGCGGCCATGTGGTTCCGCTGGCCGGTCCGGGGCGCTAGGGCGCCTGCCCGATGACGCCCGTCATCGACCGGCGCGGCCGCGGTGCCGCGGTCGAGGCGGCAGCGCGGGTGCATCTGCAGGCGGCCGGCCTCCGCCTGGTTGCGGCGAACGCCAATTTCCGCGCCGGCGAGCTCGATCTGGTGATGTTCGACGATGGTCGCCAGGCGACCAGCGGCGGCCAGGGCGCCACGCTGGTATTCGTGGAGGTGCGCTACCGCCGCAGCGCCGCGTTCGGCGGCGGCGCCGCATCGATCGACGCCGGCAAGCGCCGCAAGCTGGTCCGCGCCGCGCAGGCGTTCCTGCTGGCGCACCGGCGATACGCCAACACCGCCTGCCGCTTCGATGTGGTCGAAGCCCAGGGCGACCCGGCCGCACCCACGCTGACCTGGCTGCGGGATGCGTTTCGCGCGGATGATTGCTGAAGAAAAGCCCTGACGCGGATCGACACGGATAAGAGCGGATAATTGAGATCGGGAACCTGCTGGTCGGACCTTTTGCCAGCCCGGCAGCCGGCGCCGCCACAATGGTTCTTCTGTTGATCTTTTTTCAATCCGCCTTTTTCCGCCCTGATCCGCGTCAAAGCTTTTCGCCCCTCCAGACACCATGCCCCTGCCCGCCCCACTGCATCGCGAACTTGCCGGCCTGCTCGGCGACGGCTGGCTGACCGATGCCAGCGAGCGGTTGACCTATGCCTATGACAACTCGCGGCGCGAGGTGCTGCCCGACGCAGTCGCGCTGCCGACCACGAGCGAGCAGGTGCTCGGGCTGGTGCGCGCCTGCCGCGCGCACCGGGTGCCGGTGGTTGCGCGCGGACGCGGCACCAACACCACCGGCGCGTCGGTGCCGGTCGACGGCGGGGTGGTGGTGTCGTTCGAGCGGATGAACCGGATCCTCGAGGTGCGCCCGGGCGATCGCTGCGCGGTGGTGCAACCGGGCGTGCTCAACGGCGATCTGCAGGCCGCCTTGAAGCCGCATGGGCTGTTCTGGCCGCCGGACCCGACCAGCGCGATGTTCAGCACCATCGGTGGCAACCTGGCGTGCAACGCCGGAGGTCCGCGTGCGGTGAAGTACGGCGCCAGCCGCGACAACGTGCTCGCGCTGACCGCGGTGACCGGCGCCGGCGAGTTGATCGTCTGCGGCACCGCGACCACCAAGGGCTCGACCGGCTACGACCTGCAGCGCCTACTGGTCGGCAGCGAGGGCACGCTGGCCCTGATCGTCGAGGCGAGCCTGCGGCTGAGCCCCGCGCCGCCGGCCCGCCGCGCGCTGCGCGCGATCTACCGCGACGTCTCGACTGCGGCGCAGGCGGTGGCGCGGCTGATGGCGCAGCCGGTGACGCCGTCGATGCTCGAGTTCATGGATGCGCACGCGGTGCGACTGGCGCGTGACGTCGGCGGCGCCGACCTGCCGGCCGACGCCGGGGCACTGCTGATGATCGAGACCGACGGCGATGCCGACACCCTGCCGCACGACGTGGAAGCGCTGATGCGCGCAGCCGAAGGCGACGGCCTGGTCGCGCTCGACGATGCCGCCGATGAAGCCGCGCGCGAGCGGTTGTGGGCCGCGCGCAAGGCACTGTCGCCGGCGCTGCGCACGCTCGCGCCGGGCAAGATCAACGAGGACGTGGTGGTGCCGGTCTCGCGCATCCCTCAATTGGTCGACGGCGTGCAGGCGCTGGCGCGCGAGTTCGAGCTGCCGATCGTCTGCTTCGGCCACGCCGGCAACGGCAACCTGCACGTCAACCTGCTGTTCGATCCATCCGATGCGTCGCAGGCGGCGCGTGCCTGGGCAGCGCTGGCGCGCGTGTTCTCGCTGACCATCGGGCTGGGTGGCACGCTGTCGGGCGAGCATGGCATCGGCCTGGCCAAGCGCGACTTCATGCCGCAGGCGGTCACCGCGCCCACGCTGTCGTTGATGCGCCAGCTCAAGCAGGTCTTCGATCCCGACAGCATCCTCAATCCGGGCAAGCTGCTGCCGCCGTGAACGCGCCGCTGGATCAGCTGCTCACCGACATCCGCGCGTGCCGCCTGTGCGCGCAACACCTGCCGCTCGGACCGCGACCGGTGCTGCAGGCGGCGGCCAGCGCACGCCTGTTGATCATCGGCCAAGCGCCGGGCGCGCGCGTGCATGCAACCGGGGTGCCATGGGACGACCGCAGCGGACAGCGCCTGCGCGACTGGATGCAGATCGACCCGGAAACGTTCTACGACCGCGCGCGGGTCGCGATCGTGCCTGTGGGGTTCTGCTATCCCGGCCGGGCCGGCTCGGGTGACGCGCCGCCGCGCCCGGAATGCCGTGCGACCTGGCACCCCAGGCTCATGCCGCTGCTGCCGCGGGTCGAGACGATACTGCTGGTCGGGCAGCATGCGCAGGCCTGGTTCCTCGGCGCCGGCCGAAAGCAAACACTGACCGCCACCGTGCGCACGTGGCGCGAGTACTTTCCGCATGCAGTGCCGCTGCCGCACCCGAGCCCGCGCAACGTCGCGTGGTTCAAGGCCAATCCGTGGTTCGAAGCGGAGGTGCTGCCATCGATGCGCGAACGCGTGCGCGATCTGGTGAGCTAGCCGGCGAAGTGCTGGTAGCCGGCGCTTGCAGGCAGCCATGACTCGCCGTCTGCCGACCGCGCACTGATGCCGCTGCCCGCGTGGATGTGGCCGATGCGCGTCAGCGCCGTGCCAGCGTGGACAGCGAGCTGCTCGATCTTGTCCCGCCGCGAGCGCGGCGCGGTAAAGCACAACTCGTAATCGTCGCCGCCGGTCGCCTGCAGCACCGCGCGCTCGCCAGCGCTGTACGCGGAGCGCATCTCCGGCGAGGTCGGCAGGTCCGCAAGCTGCACCACCCCGGCCACGCCGCTGGCGCTGCAGATGTGCCCCAGATCGGCGAGCAGTCCATCGGAAACATCGATGCATGCGTTGGCCAGCCCGGCCAGCGCGATACCGAGGCCGACCCGCGGCGTGGGACGGTCCAGCCTCGCCCGCAGCGCGCATGGCAAAGGCGCGCATTCTTCGCCCGGTCCCGGCAGCAAGCGCCGAAGCGCCGCGGCCGCATCCCCTAGCGTGCCACTGACCCACACGTCATCGCCCACCCTCGCCGCGTCGCGGCGCAATGCTTCGCCGGGCGCGACCAGACCATGCACCGTCACGCAGATCGACATCGGACCGCTGGTGGTGTCGCCACCGACCAGCGCCACCCCATGCAGTGCCGAAATCTCCAGGAAGCCATCGTGGAACCCGTCCAGCCACGCCGCGTTGCTGTGCGGCACCGACAGCGACAGCGTGCACCAGGCCGGCTGCGCGCCCATCGCGGCCAGATCGGAAAGGTTCACCGCCAGCGCCTTCCAGCCGATGTCGGTCGGTGCGGTCGCTGCGGGAAAATGCACCCCGGCGTTCAGCGTGTCGGTCGCGATCACCAGTTGCCGGTCGGCCGGCACCTGCACGATCGCCGCGTCGTCGCCGATACCCAGTACCACGTCGGTGCGCGCCGGTACCCGGCGCCGGATGCGCTCGATCAGATCGAATTCCATGATCCAGCTCCCAGCCAGTCGGAGGGCAACACCAGCCTCACCGGTCGCGCGGCGCCTGCACCTCGGTGGCACGCCAGTCGGCTGCGGCACGGTCGAGCACGCCGTTGACGTAGGTATGGCCGTGCTCGGCACCAAAGCGCTTGACCGTCTCGATCGCCTCGTTGATGACCACCCGGTACGGCACGTCAGGACGCAGCCGCAGTTCGTAGGAGGCGATGCGCAGGACCGCGCGCTCGATCGGGTCCACCTGTTCGACGTCGCGATCCAGGAACGGCTTCAGCGCCTCGTCCAGGTCGTG
>JAHWKC010000184.1 GCA_019348095.1 Pseudomonadota bacterium
GTCGGGGACGATAGCACGCGTGCTGCGTCGCGCTGGTACCGATCCGCATGGAGGAGCGCTGGCCTTCCTCCGCCACTCGCGTAGACATCGTGCCGGCCGCTAAGGCTGCAGTCGGCTGCCGTCGCGAGGGAAGGCGCGGGCGAAGCGAACGTTCGGTATCCCCAGCAGCAGCGCGGTCATGCGGGGGACACCTCAATGACGGAAATGGCGCACGCCGGTGAACACCATCGCCAGGCCATGCTCGTCGGCCGCGGCGATGACCTCCTTGTCGCGCATCGAGCCGCCGGGCTGGATCACCGCACCGATGCCGGCGGCGGCGGCGGCGTCGATGCCGTCGCGGAACGGAAAGAACGCGTCGGAGGCCATGACCGAGCCCGGCACCGCCAGGCCGGCCTCGTCGGCCTTGAGCGCGGCGATCTTTGCGCTGACCACCCGGCTCATCTGGCCGGCGCCGATGCCGATGCTGCGCTGGTCGCGGGCGTAAACAATCGCGTTGGACTTGACGTACTTGGCGATGCGCCAGGCAAACAGCAGGTCGTCCAGCTCGGCGTCGGTCGGCGCGCGCTGCGTCACCACTTGCAGTTCCTCGCGGCTCACCTCGCGGATGTCGCTGGTCTGCATCAGCAGGCCGGAGCCGACCCGCTTGACGTCGAAGTTGTTGCGTCCATCGCCGTGCGGGATCCGCAGCACGCGCACGTTGGCTTTCCTCGATGCGTAGTTCAGCGCGCCTTCCTCGTAATCGGGCGCGATCAGCACCTCGACGAACTGGCGGTCGAGGATCGCCTTCGCGGTCGCGGTATCGAGTGTCTTGTTGAACGCGATGATGCCGCCGAACGCGGAGGTCGGGTCGGTGGCATAGGCCAGCTCGTACGCATCGCCGCAGGCCACGCCCTGGGCGACGCCGCAGGGATTGGCGTGCTTGACGATCACGCACGCCGGGCGCTCGAACTGGCGCACGCACTCCCATGCGGCATCGGCATCGGCCAGGTTGTTGAAGCTCAGCTCCTTGCCCTGCAGCTGGGTGAAGGTCGCCAGCGTGCCGGGCACCGGCCACAGGTCGCGGTAGAACGCGCCGTGCTGGTGCGGGTTCTCGCCATAGCGCAGGTCCATGACCTTGACGAAGTTGCTGTTGTTCTGCGCCGGGAACAGCGTGCGTGAACCGGCCTCGTCCAGCGACGACAGATAGTTGCTGATGCAGGCGTCGTAGAAAGCCACGCGGTTGAACGCGGCGACCGACAGCGCGAAGCGCGTCTTGCCCGAGAGTGCACCGTCGTTGGCGGCCATCTCCTGGACGATGCCGGCGTACTGCGCCGGCTCGGTGGCGACCGCGACGCGCGCGAAATTCTTGGCCGCCGAGCGCAGCATCGCCGGGCCGCCGATGTCGATGTTCTCGATGATCTCTTCCATGGTCGAGTCGGGGTTGCTCGACACCGCTTCGAACGGATACAGGTTCAGCACCAGCAGGTCGATCGCGCCGATGCCGTGCTGCGCCATCACCGCCTCGTCCAGCCCGGCGCGGCCGAGCAGCCCGCCGTGCACCATCGGGTGCAGGGTCTTGACCCGCCCGTCCATCATCTCGGGAAAGCCGGTGAGGTCGCTGACGTCCCGGACCGCGATCCCGGCGTCGCGGATCGCCTTGGCGGTGCCGCCGGTGGAGAGCAGCTCGACATCGCGTGCCGCCAGCGCCTGGGCCAGTTCGACCAGGCCGGTCTTGTCGGACACGGACAACAGCGCGCGGCGGATCTTCACCGGCGAGGTGGGGACGGCAGTCATGCGCTCAGGCTCAGCAGGGGAGCCGCGAATTATAACGAGTGATCGTCGGCCGGATCCTCGCGCGTTCTTCCGCGGCAACGATGAGCGAAGCGCGCGAGGATCTTGCGAGTCCCCAGTCCCCAGTCCCGACCTTCAACTCCGAAACGCGACGCTCAACCCAGGCCGTAGTCGCGCAGCTTCTTGCGCAAGGTCGCGCGATGGATGCCGAGCATCGCCGCGGCGCGGCTCTGGTTGCCGTCGCAGTGGGACAGCACTTCGGCGAACAGCGGGATCTCCAGTTCGCGAAGCGCGATCTCGTAGAGGTCCTCGGTGCCGCTGCCGTTGAGATCGCCGAGGTAGCGCCGGATCGAGGTGGCGACATGGTCACGCAGCGGAACGCGTGGCCCGGGACGGGAGGCATCGTGGCGGTCGGTTGCGGCGTTCAAGAAACATTCCCCCCGGAATTCTCACGTCCCGTCGCGGGCTCGAAATCGGGCGCGCGGTGCGCGCAGGCCGGGGCGACGGGAGGACGGAGTCTATCGCGGGAAAGTCGCGGGGAACACCGTGACGACACCGATTCAGGACAAATCCGCGGGAGCCGGGCCACGAAACGTGAGCGACGTCGCTGACCGGGCTTCAGCGGAACTCGAAGGTGAACGCGACGATCCGTGGCGAGGGCTCGAGCACCGAAAACTGCACCGACGCGCTCTGGCCAGGCGCCAGCATTGCCGCGCCGCCGTCGGACCGGTACTGCTGTGGCGCGAACGCGCCTACCCCGAGCGGCTTGCCCTCCAGGTCGGCCAGGCTCAACACCAGGATCGGCCAAGGCTGCGGCCAGCGTGCGTCGTTGCGGAAGCTGGCGTCGACGTCGAGCACGCCGGCTTGGCCGGCCCGTGGTTGCACGCTGCGGTTGAGCATCGTGAAGGCCGCCGGTTCCTGCCACGGCGGCACCTGGCAGCGCAGCACCGCGCACACGCCGGCGAGCCACGGCCGCCAACGCGCGTCGGCGGCCAGTTCGGCGCGCTGCGCGAGCAGCAGCTGCAGGGCCAGCGTCACCATCAGCACCAGCAGCACCGCCACTTCCGGCCAGCGCGGCATGTGGATGCCGCGGGTCACCGGCACCCGCGCGAAGCTCGGGCTGCCGCGCCCGCGGCCGGCGCGCGGAGTGCGCGCGGGGACCTGCCCGGCGACCGCCGCAGGTGGTGCCACCGGATCTTGCGGTGCAAGTTCTATCGCGGCCGCTGGCGTCGGGTTGACCGCCGGCGCCGCCGCACCGGCTGGTGCGGCGCGTTCGGTGTCGGCGGGGTCCACTACGGTCTGCAGCGGCTGCGCGCAACGCGGGCAGCGCTGCGGCATGCCATCGCCGGATGCTGCCGATGCGACCAGGAATCCACAATGCGGGCAGGGCACGGCCATGCCCGAAGTGTACGGTGCCGGCGCGCCCCGACGGCGTCCAGGCTTCGGCGCGGCGCGCACTATTGGACCGCGATCGCACTTTTCGGCTTTTCCAGACGCACTTGCTAGCGCGCCGGGTCTCAGCCGCGGCGGACTCCGGTGATGCGGACCCAGTCGTCGAGCCGCTCGGCATGCAACTGCTCGAAACCGGTGGCGAAGCACGCGAGCACCTCGTCCTCCTGCCCGGCCAGGATGCCCGACAGCGCAATCCGGCCGCCGGGCGCGACGCGCGCCGTCAGGGTGTCGGCCAGCGCGATCAGCGCCGAGGCCAGAATGTTGGCGACTACCACCGGGTAACTCGCCGCCGGCTCGTCGCCGGGCAGGTACACCGACAGCCGCTCGTCGACCTCGTTGCGTGCCGCGTTGTCGTGGGTGGCGAGCAGCGCCTGCGGGTCGTTGTCGATGCCGACCGCGCGTGCCGCACCGAGCTTGAGCGCGGCCAGCGCGAGAATGCCGGAGCCGCAACCGAAGTCGAGCACCGGCTGCCCGCACAGCGCACCTTCGCCGGCGAGCGTGTCCAGCCACTGCAGGCACAACGCGGTGGTCGGATGGGTGCCGGAGCCGAAGGCGAGGCCGGGATCCAGACGTACCACCGCGGCGTCCGGCGCATCGGCGCCATCGGGCAGCGCGTGATTCCACGGCACGATCCAGGTGCGCGCGCCGAAATGCAGCGGTTCGTACTGGTCCATCCAGGCGCGTTCCCAATCCTGGTCGGCGACCTCGCGGCACTGCGCGCGCGACCAGTCGAGGTCGGCGTCGGCCGCGGCCAGCGCATGCAGCAGCAGTTCCGGCAAAGTGCCGCCGGCGAACAGCGCGGTCAGCGCCATCTCCCGCCAGACCGGCGTCTCGCCGACCCCGGGCTCGAAGATCGCCTGCTCGTCGGGCGCATCGGCGTGGGCGTCGGCCAGCGTGACCGCCAGCGCACCGACCTGCTCCAGCGCGTGTTCGTAGCGCGGCTGCTCGGCTTCGGTGCAGGGCAGGGTGAGTTCGAGAAAGGGCATGGGGCGGCGGGCTGAGGGTTGCGACTCGAGCAGTGGGGTTCGTGGGGCGTGCTTGGATGCGTATTTCGGGACCGGGGACCCGGAAAGGCAGAGACAAGAGCGGGAACTCGCTTTCTGCTCTTCCGGGTCCCCGGTCCCCGGTCCCGGCTCCACTCACACGATCGAGATCGACTTTTCCTTCTGCTCCTTCAGCCGCTTCTCGAGGTAGTGGATGTTCTGCTCGCCCTGCTGGAAGCCGATATCGGCCAGGATGCGCTGCTGCAGCGGGATGTTGGTCTTGATGCCGTCGACCACCATCTCGCTGAGCGCCACGCGCATGCGGCAGATCGCCTGTTCGCGGGTGGCGCCGTGCACGATCAGCTTGCCGATCATCGAGTCGTAGTTGGCCGGTACGCGGTAGCCCTCGTAGATGTGGCTGTCGACGCGCACGCCGGGGCCGCCGGGGGCATGGAAGTGCTGGATCAGGCCTGGGCTCGGCATGAACGTGTCCGGGTCCTCGGCGTTGATGCGGCATTCGATCGCATGGCCATCGAGCACCACATCGCTCTGCGTGATCGACAGCTTGTGGCCGGCGGCGATCATCAGCTGTTCGCGCACCAGGTCGATGCCGGTCACCATCTCGGTGACCGGGTGCTCGACCTGGATGCGGGTGTTCATTTCGATGAAGTAGAAGCGGCCGTCCTCGTAGAGGAACTCGAACGTGCCGGCACCGCGATAGTCGATCCGGATGCATGCGTCCACGCAGACCTGGCCGATCTGCGCGCGCTGCTCCGGGGTGATCCCCGGTGCCGGCGCTTCCTCCACCACCTTCTGGTGGCGGCGCTGCATCGAGCAGTCGCGCTCGCCCAGGTGGATGGCGTTGCCCTGGCCATCGGCGAGCACCTGGATCTCGACGTGGCGCGGGTTCTCCAGGAACTTCTCCATGTAGACCATGTCGTTGCCGAACGCGGTCTTGGCCTCGACCTTGGTGGTCGCGACCGCGTTGGCCAAGTGCGCCTCGGTATGCACCACGCGCATGCCGCGGCCGCCGCCGCCGCC
>JAHWKC010000185.1 GCA_019348095.1 Pseudomonadota bacterium
AAACCGGCTCAGCCGTTCGTCAGGTATCGGCGGAAAGACCGCTTTCCCGCCTCCCCTCGGCTGGCTAAGAGCGCCTCCTTGGAGCTTGGGAACAGGCACTGAGCGGGCACCAGGGTGGAGACGATTTTTGGCAAATGAGCAGCTTTCGATGCGGGCGGCTGTGCTGTCCGGGCCGGGCGAGCTCCGTGTCGCGGAGGTGGAGTTGCCGGAGCCGGGGGCGGGACAAGTGCGTGTGCGGCTCGAAGGCTGCGGCGTGTGCGCGTCCAACCTCACGCCGTGGGCCGGCGCGGAGTGGATGCAGTATCCGCTGGAGCCCGGCGCCATGGGGCACGAAGGGTGGGGGGTGGTGGACGCGCTGGGTGAGGGCGTCACCGGGGTGCAGGTGGGCGACCGGGTGGCGGCGCTCTCGTACAAGTCGTACGCGGAGTACGACGTGGCCGCGGCGGACGCCTATGGCGTGCGCCAGGACGGGCTGACCCAGCGCGTGCCGAAGAAGCACTTCAAGGACGTGCGCCTGCACCCGGGCATGCAGGCGGTGCTGCCGACCAACTTCGGGCCACGTGCGGTGACCATCCTGAAGGTCGGCATGAGCGTGGTCGATGTCGACCTCAACCACCCGATGGCCGGCAAGGACCTGAGCTTCGCTATCGAACTGGTGGAGGTGCGCGAGGCCAGCGCCGAGGAGATCGAGCACGGTCACGTGCACGGCGAGGGCGGCCACCAGCACTAGGGCGCTTGCCCCCTCTCCCCCCTGCGGGAGAGGGTTGGGGTGAGGGCACGCGAATTCCGGTCGCGGCGTCGAGCGCGTGCTGTTGCGGTGCTGCAATACCCGGCATGATGGCGGCTTCGAGACGGGGAGGTCCGAAGCAATGAATGCAAGCACGATCCTGACGCCGGTATCGGCATCGGAGCGCATCGAGGCCATGGACGTCCTGCGCGGGTTCGCGCTGCTGGGCATCCTGCTGATGAACATCGAGTCCTTCAACGGGCCGTTGCTGACAGCGCTGAGCGGGCTCGACCCGAGCCTGACCGGCGCCGACCGCTGGGTCGACGCGCTGATCTACATCCTGGTGCAGGGCAAGTTCTACACGCTGTTCTCGCTGCTGTTCGGCATGGGCTTCGCGGTGATGATGGCGCGTGCGCAGGCGGCCGGGCGGCCGTTCGTCGGCCTGTACCTGCGACGCACGATCGCGCTGCTGGCGATCGGCCTGATCCACATGCTGCTGATCTGGTCGGGCGACATCCTCACCATTTACGCGTTGATCGCATTGGTGATGTTGCTGCTGTTCCGCAACACGGCGCAGTCGCGGCTGCCGAAGTGGGGCATCGCGCTGTACCTGCTGCCGGCACTGCTGATGGCGGTGTTCGGCGCATTCGGTGCATTGGCGCAGCTGGACCCGGCCGCCGCAGCCGGAATGAACGAAGCGCTGGCCGCGCAGGAAGCGGAGATGGCGCGTGTAATCGCCGCCGAGCGCGAGGCCTACGGCACTGGCAGTTACGCCGATGCGGTGGCGCAGCGGTATGAGGATTTCAAGCTCTTCCTGGGTTACGTGCTGCTGATGGGCTGGCAGATCCTCGGCATGTTCCTGCTCGGCGCGTGGTTCGTGCGCAGCGGCGCGATCGCACGGCCCGGCGAGTTCCCGAAGCTGTACGCGCGCCTGCGTTGGGTCGCGCTGCCGCTCGGGCTGGCAATGATGCTGGTCTCGTTCACCTTGATGCCCACCGTCGACTTCGCGCGCATGGACCTGGCCTGGGGCGTGGCCAGTGCGCTGAGCATGACCGGCAGTGCATTGATGTGCCTGGGCTACCTGGCCTGGATCGTGCGCGGCCTGCAGTCATCGGACTGGGTGGCGAAGCTGCGGCTTCTGGCGCCGGCCGGGCGGATGGCGCTTACCAACTACCTGGTGCAATCGATCGTCTGCACGCTGATCTTCTACGGCTATGGACTGGGGTACTTCGAGCAGCTGTCGAGGGCCTGGCAGGTGCCGTTCGTGCTGGCGTTGTTTGCGGCGCAGGTGGCGCTGAGCCACTGGTGGCTGGCCCGCTTCCGCCACGGTCCGGCCGAGTGGGCGTGGCGCGGCGTCACCTATTGGCGTGCGCCGCCGCTGCGCATCGACTCCCGCGCCGCGGCATAGCCGCGCAATCTCGCAGGGCGGGCAGGCTTTCGGTGCCCAGCGCCACCTGCGGTGGGGCTGGTGGACACATGAAGCATGCCCATCTGCGGGGAATGGTCGAGCTTGCTCTTACACTGCTCAGATGGAAAAAGTGGACGATGTGGTCGTGGTCGGTGCCGGCGTTATTGGCCTGGCCTCGGCGCTGGCGTTGCTGGAGGCCGGTCGCGGCGTGCAGGTGATCGATGCCGGCCGCATCGGCGGCGGCAGTTCGCACGGAAACTGCGGCACGATCACTCCTAGCCATGCCCCACCGCTGGCGGCACCCGGCATGGTCGGCCGCGCGCTGCGCTGGATGCTGACGCCGGATGCACCGCTGTACGTCCAGCCGCGGCTCGATCCGGCGCTGTGGCGTTGGCTGCTGCGCTTTGCCGCGCGCTGCAACACCCGTGACTGGCGGACCAGCGCGGTGGCCAAGTCGGCGCTGCTCAACGATTCGCGCGTCCGGCTGGGCGACTGGGTCGGGCGCCACGGGCTTGACTGCGAGTTCGAGGAAGCCGGGTTGGACTATGTGTTCCGCGACGCCCGCGCCTTCGCCCATGGACGTGAGGAAATCGCGATCCTGCGCGAGTTCGGGGTCGCGGTCGAGGCGGTCGACGGGGCGGCATACCAGGCACAGGAGCCGGCACTGAAGCCCGGAGTGGCGGGCGCGATCCGCTTCGATGGCGACGCCGCGCTGCGCCCGGATCGATACGTCGCCGAACTCGCCCGCGCGGTCCGGGCACAGGGCGGCACCATCGTTGAGCAGTGCGCGCTGCAGGACCTGGCCGCCGACCGGCACGGTGTCCGTCTGCGCACCTCGCGCGGCACACTGCATGCGCGTGATGCGGTGATCGCCGCAGGCGCATGGTCGCCGCGCATGGCCGGGGCCATCGGCGTGCCGGCGCTCAGGCACGCGCTGCAGCCCGGCAAGGGGTACTCGATCACCTTCGATCGGCCAGCGCTGGTGCCGAAACGGCCGCTGGTGCTGCGCGAGCGCACCGTATGCGTGACCGCATGGGCCAGTGGGTTCCGGCTTGGCAGCACGATGGAGTTTTCCGGCTTCGATGAGTCGCTCAACGCGCGCCGGCTTGCCGCGCTCGAGCGCAGCGCCGCCGAATACCTGCACCAGCCGGTCGGCCCGGAGCGGCGCGAGCAGTGGTTTGGCTGGCGACCGATGAGTTGCGACGACATCCCGGTGATCGGCCGGGTGCCGCACCAGCCGCACCTGTGGCTGGCGACCGGTCACGGCATGATGGGCGTGAGCATGAGCACCGGCACCGGCCAGCTGGTGGCGGACCTGGTGACGGGACGCGAGCCGGCGATCGATCCGGCGCCGTATCGGGTGGAGCGGTTTTAAGGTGAAGCGGTTTTCTGTTTTCTGTTTTCGGACGAAAACCTCCCGCCAGCTCCTCATTGACATCGGGATGGCTGGAGCGGTGTCAAGATGGGCTCGTATGCCGCGATGCTGTTGAATCCGGCCCGCGTTCCGCATCCAACTGAACACCGAAAACTGAAAACGGGAAACCGATTTTGAAGGACGACTTCGACCTCATCGTGATCGGCGGCGGCTCCGGCGGGCTGGCCGGTGCGTTCCGCGCGGCGGAGCACGGCGCACGCGTGGCGTTGCTGGAGCCGGCGGCGCTCGGCGGCACCTGCGTCAATGCCGGCTGCGTGCCGAAAAAGGCGATGTGGCTGGCGGCGGAGGTCGCGCGCAAGCTGACCATGGCCGGCTCGCTGGGCTTCTCCACCGAGCACTGCGCGCTGGACTGGCTGACCTTCATCGCGCATCGCCAGCGCTACATCAGCAGCATCCACGACAGTTACCGCAGGCGCCTGGACGCAGCCGGCATCGCGCTGCTGCCGGTGCGTGCGAAGTTGCTGGATCCGTGCACGGTCGCATGCGAGGACGGCACGCGGTTGAGCGCAGCGCGCATCCTGATCGCCACCGGCGGCCATCCGGTCAAGCCGGACATTCCCGGCGCCGAGCTGGGCGGCGTGTCGGATGACTTCTTCCAGTGGACCGCGCCGCCGCGTCGGCTGGCGCTGGTCGGCGGCGGCTATGTCGCAGTCGAGCTGGCCGGCGTGCTGCAGGCGCTCGGCAGCCGGGTGGAGCTGTTCGCGCGCGGGCCGCGGCTGATGGAGAGCTTCGATCACGAGCTCAGCGAGCAATTGGCCGAGGATTACCGCCAGGCCGGCGTGCACCTGCACTTTGGCCGCGCGATCGCGGCGGTCGAGCCGGACGACGGCGGCGTGTGCGTGCGCGACGCGCAGGGTGAGACCAGCGGGCGTTTCGATGCGCTGCTGTTCGCCACCGGTCGCCGCGCCAACACCGCGGGCCTGGGGCTGGAGGCGGCCGGGGTGGCGACCGACCGGCACGGCCGTATCCAGATCAATGATGGCCACGCGACCAACGTCGAGGGCGTCTTCGCAGTCGGCGATGTCGGCACCGACCTGCCGCTGAGCGAGGTCGAGCAGCGGAAGCACCGCCGAATGCTGCCGCCCTGCCGGATAGCGGGCGATGATCTGGCCGGCTGTCTTGCGGTTCTCGTCGGTCCAGTCGAAGCCGCCCCAGCGCTCGCGCTGACCGGGATCGTCGAGGATGGTGTCGGTGCCCATGACGGTGTGCTGGTCGGCGTCGTCGTGGCTCAGGCCGAGGGCGTGCCCGAGCTCGTGGGTGACGACCTCGAGGACGTCGACGCTGCCGGTCAGCGCGGTCAACCCGACCAGCCCGGCCGGCAGGTACCAGCCGTAGCCGGCGGCGTCCCGGTCGAGATCGTCGGCCTCTCGGGGCTGATCCGGCTGCCGGAGGTGGCCGAGGTCGTGGCGACCCTCAACCTCCTGCACGACGTCACGGCCAACGCCGCGATGCTCACGCTGCTCACGGGTCCGCGGTGGGCCATCGGCCCGCGCGACCTGCGCCTGCTGGCGCTGCGGGCCGCCGAGATCGCCGGGGTCCGCGGCCGCACCGAGGCGGCCTCGGTCGCCGACCAGCTGCTGCAGATCGCCGACGGCATCGACTCCTCCGAGCTGCCGGCGCTCAGCGACGCCGTCGAGGCGCCCGGCGAGGC
>JAHWKC010000186.1 GCA_019348095.1 Pseudomonadota bacterium
GAGCGTCACCCCGTTGTCGCGGACCCAGCGCTCCAGCGCCTCGGTCTGCTGCGCCGACAGGCGCCGCCGAGTCACCCGCCTGGTCGCGCTCGTCGGGACGCTCGCGGCGGCCTCCGGAAACGGCGTCGCCTCATCGATGCCGGACAGGAGCTTGCGCCAGTACGCGGTCGACTCGGTATGGTCGAGGCCGTGCAGCCAGTCGATGAAATCGCTCTGGTCGGGCCGTGCAGCGAGGTTCTGGTCCTGGCCCGACAGCAGGGCGTCGTATGCATCCCAGAGCTCCACCAGCACATCGGAGAACGAACGGCCGTCCAGCAGGATGTGATGGAAGGTCCAGACGCACCGGTCCGGATGCCCCGGTCGCCGCAGCAGGCTCAGCCTTAGCGGCACCTCGGCCATCAGATCGAAGCCCCGTGCCCGATCGGCCGTCAGCCACGCCTCGCACCCGGCGTCGAAATCCGGATCCGCGATTTCGACCATGGCGAGTTCCGGCTGGAACCCGGCGACCGTGGTCAGCCGGCAGTCCCCCGGCGCGGTTTCCACGACACGGGAATGCAGCACCCGGTGCCGGGCCACGACCGCCTGCCACGCGCTTTGAAGACGCCGCGCATCCACCGGTGCGCCCAGCGTGATCTCGATCTGTTCGATGTCCACCGCACTGCCGGGTTCAACCATCTTGTGGAAGACCATGCCGCGCTGGATTGGAGTCAACTCGGGATTCGGGTTCTTGGGCATTGCGTTCCCTGATTGTGTGAACGGCCGCAACAGCGCCCTCCATTACTGGACTAACGCCGACAGCCTTGGGCTCAGGCCAATGGGTGGCGTGGCGCAGTGCCGGCGCTGGAAGCGCGCAGAAGCTGCAGGCAAGCGCCTGATGTACATGTTTTTTTCGAGATTCAGTGATCCGGCGACGGCGCCAAAATCCTGCTGCATCCGTCGTTTCAACGGCGCTGTTTCAACGGCGCTCGGACCGGTTCGATGTTTTGTGCGGTTCGCCGGCGCGCGAATACGCGAGGGCGGTGCGCATCGGGGGTTCGGCTGGCGCTGGCAGCTCGTTCAGGAACACCACGAACTCTCGTGCCATCCGTTCGACGAGTGCCGGCTCGAGCGCCCCGGTGTCATACAGCCAGGTGCAACAGGTACCGTCGCTAGCGAACCGCGCCGTCAGCACGCGTCCGGGCCTCGGCAGCGCCGCGGGCGCGCTGCCGACATCGTCAAGCACCTCCACGCCGATGGGCCAGCTGGACGGGTCGACCGAGTCGAGTCTCGCGCGCAGAACCGGGTCGCGCAGCGGAGCATCGCGGACATAGCTGGCCTTTGCGAGAACCTGCTGCAGCTGCTCGCACCACGACCGCATCCGCTGGTGCAGATCCGGTTGAGCCCCACCGACCCGCAGCGGCACGCTGGTAGACACCAGCGACGGCACCGTATCGATGCCGGCGTGTCGCTGCGTGCAGGTGAGGGCCACGTCGATCGCATCCTCGCCGGTCAGTTGGGCGAGGTAGGTTAGGAATGCCACCAGCAGACCGTCCCCTCCGCGCTCACAGCCCGCGATTTGGTTCCGCTGGAATCCGCTGCCGAAGTTCAGTACGTGGCTGGCGATCGGTCCCGATGCGCCACCCGTTCGCGGCCGGTGCGGTAGCGCGGTGGGCCTTGCCTGCGCCAGTTGCGCCATCCAGAACGGCTCGTGCTGCGAAAGCCCGGTGCACAACGACGCCAGCCGTGCGCTTGCCCCGTCATCCAGCGGGGTCATGCGCACGCCGACGCCCGGTCCACCTTGCGCGACCAGCTCGGTCAGCGGCAGCGGCGTTCCATCGATCGTGAGGAATCCGCTCAGTGCGACGTCATGGGTCGCCGTTGCAACGACCAGGTGTTCATCGGTGATCGCCGCCACCGTGCCCGGCGGGTGGACGGAGCGATCGCCGAGCACATCCAGCCGCGTGACAATGGCGAAGGTCTCGCCAAGTGCGATCTTCGGCAGGCCAAGCGGGTTGTGATACGGCCCGAAATCCAGTCCGCGCACCAAGGCACAAAGCTCCGCGGCCGGCGCGTCGAAGCGCAGGGCGCCACCGGCAGCAGGGCGCTGACCGCGCCGATAGAACGTGCGTTGAGTCCGATCCTGCGGACGCGGATCGAGGGTGCCCGCCTCCAGATCATCGAGCAGCGCAGCGAAACTGTCGATTGCCGCTTCGAAGCACTTCGCGTTCAGGGTCAGCGCGGTCTCGCCAGGATCGATGTCGACCGGCGCCTGCAGGAGTATGTCGCCAGCGTCGACGCGATCGGTCAGCACATGCCAAGTCACCGCGTGCTCGGTCTCGCCATTCATCAGCGCCCACGAGGTGGCGTGCGATCCGGCATAACGGGGCAGCGGCGCGTCGTGGTAGTTGATCGGCAGGCAACGGGCCGCGCTGACGATCTCATCGGGCAATTTCTGGAAGTTGAAGATGCTGAACAGATAGTCGAACGGCTCCTCGCCTGTGAGTGCAGCGAGCACCGATGGCTCGGCTGCATGGGCAATGGCGTTCGTCTCGCTCCACTGCCGCACTCCCTCATCCGGCGACACTACCGCGACTACCGAGTGCCCTCGCTGCATGAGCATGTCGCCGCAGATGATCGGCAACGCGCCCTCGCCGATGATCACGCATCGCGAATTTCCCTGGATTGCCAATCAAGCCGCCCGATTGCGCAAGGGGATCATCGCGACGGCGGCGAACCACGCCACAGCGCTCAAGGGCAACACCGAGCGGATGGGCGTGAGCGAGGAAGCGGGCTGGTCGGCATTTGTTCTTCTCTGCGCTTGTGGGGAATCGAACGAGTGCGGCGCCAACGTGCGTGCTTCATCCGGTATGGAGTTCAACGTCCAGCGCGCGATGCTCAGGTCACCTTGGACCCTGCCGCGGTCAGTCCGTGTTTGGGATTGCGCCGCGGGGGCCGACTGCTACGCTTCGCCAAGGCGCCCTGGTCATCGGCACAGCGGCCGGTGTTCCCAGATCCCGCAGTTCGTGCCGAACCCGTGACGCCCTGCTTCGCCTGCTGCCGCCGCGATCTGTTACAACGCAATCTGCCGCCTTTGTTTTTCCATCCATCCAGGAGTCGCGTCATGAACTGCAGCTTTGCCAAAATTTCTGCTTGCGCCGTTGCGCTGCTGGCGCTGGGTGCGTTCACCGGCGCGGTCTCGGCCGACACCTTGCTGATCGAGCGCGTGCAGCAGGAGGGCCGCATCAGCTTGCCCGAGCGTGGCCTGGGCATGGCCGAGGTCGAAGCCCGCTTCGGCGCACCGGCCGAGCGGCTGGACCCGCGGGGCGGCCAGAAGCGCCAGTGGCCGACGATCAACCGCTGGGTCTACCCGGACTTCACCGTGTATTTCGAAAACAGCCGGGTGATCGACGCGGTCGCCAACCGGGCCACGGCCGGGGAAATCGGGCCGAAGCCGGCGATCGGTCAGGCGCGGTGAGTCGCGCCTGCGGCGCTGCAAGCAGGTGAGGCGGCGGCTTTGCCGCCTTGTCAGACGCACCGGCGGTGCAGGTGCCAGTCGGCTGGACGGGTCAACCTGCGGGTCAACCTGCGCGACTGAGGTTTGATGCTCCTCAAGTGATTTTTTGCGGCTTTCGCGTCCTTCGCGGACAATCCGCCTTTGCCGCCCGGACGCCGAATCCATGGATCAATCAGCCTTGCGCCTGCCCGCGGAGTGGGAACCCCAGTCCGCGGTCCTGATTGCGTGGCCGCATGCCGACACCGACTGGGCCGAACGCCTGGGTGAGGTCGAAGACAGCTACATCGCGCTGGTCGCGGCCATCACGCGGTTCCAGCCGGCGGTGATCTGCGTCGCCGACGATGATGTGCAGGCCTATGCGCGCGCGCGGCTGTCGTCGGCGCGGATCGACATGGATCGGGTGCGCTTCGTCGATGTCGCCTATGACGACACCTGGCTGCGCGATTCCGGCCCGATCACGTTGCGCGGGCGCGAGGGCTTTTGCCTGCTGGATTTTCGTTTCACCGGCTGGGGCGGCAAGTTCGATGCCGCGCAGGACGACCGGCTGGTCGAGGCCCTGCACGCGACGGAAATGTTCGCAGACAGCGGTCGGCAGACCATCGACTTTGCGCTGGAGGGCGGCGCGATCGACACCGACGGCGAGGGCACCCTGCTGACCACCTGGCAATGCCTGCACCAGCGGCACCCCGACCTGGATCGCGCCGAACTCACGACCCGCCTGCAGCAGTGGCTGCAACAGGACCGGGTGCTGTGGCTGGAGCGGGGCTATCTGGAGGGCGATGACACCGACGCCCACATCGATACCCTCGCCCGCTTTGCCGCCGAGGATGCGATCGTCTATCAGGGTTGTGACGACCCGGACGATTCGCACTACCGGGAGCTGCAGGCCATGGCCGCCGAACTGGCGGCGCTGCGCACGCGTGACGGACGCCCGTACCGGCTGTTCGAGCTGCCGTGGGCCAAGCCCATCATCGATGCAGGCCGCCGGCTGGCCGCGAGCTACGCCAATTTCCTGATCATCAACGGTGCGGTGCTGATGCCGGCCTATGGCGATCCAGCCGATGCACCCGCTGCGGCGGTGCTTGAAAAGGCCTTCCCCCAGCACGAAATCGTGCCGGTGCCCTGTCGTGCGCTGATCTGGCAGAACGGCAGCCTGCACTGCATCACCATGCAGTTGCCGCAAGGCGTGCTCGCGTAGGGCGGGCCTGACCGCCCTCGGCGCCCCACAGCCATACCGGCAAGGACGGTTGAAACCCGCCCCAGCCATTGCCGCTTACCAACCATCGAGATGCCATGAGCAAGCACAGCACCCTTCCCGTCGCACTGATCCAGGAGCGCGCGATCATCGACCAGGGCAGCGGCAATGCCGCCGCGAACCTGGCGGTAATCGAGCAGCGCGTGGCCGAAGCGGCCAGGCGCGGCGCGAAGCTCGTGTTGCTGCAGGAGCTGCACAACGGCACCTATTTCTGTCAGCACCAGAACGTCTGCGAGTTCGAGCTGGCGGAAAAGATCCCCGGCCCCAGCACCGACCGGTTGGGACAGCTCGCGGCCAAGCATGGCGTGGTGCTGGTGGGATCGCTGTTCGAGCGACGCGGCGCCGGGCTGTATCACAACACCGCGGTGGTGTTCGACACCGACGGCTCGATCGCCGGCAAGTACCGCA
>JAHWKC010000187.1 GCA_019348095.1 Pseudomonadota bacterium
CGTCCCGCCCGGCCTCCGCGAGGAGCACGGCCGTGGTCAGCCCGGTGATCCCGCCCCCGACGACGGCCACCTCCCGCCGGGTGCTGCCGTCCAGCGGCGGTGACGTGACCGCGCGTTCGGTCCCGTGCCACAGCGAGGGGCGATCCGTGCTCGGGGCGGCCATCGAAGTGTCCAACGTGTCGGGGCCGCTCCACCCAACCCCACCCCGGGACCGGCATGTCGCAGGGACGTGGCCGTCCGACCGTGCTCCCTGCACGGATCACCGCACATGGTGTCCGGCCCGGGCGCGGGCGGCGATGGTCAGGTCAGGTCTTCCTCCGCCGCGCGCTCCTGCCGGGATTCGACGAAGAACGCGCCGAGGGTGGCGGCCAGGCTGGCGAACACGACCAGCGCGTAGCTCGACAGCACCAGCGCCAGCAATCGACCGGCCGCCGTGACGGGCTCGAAGACCAGCGTCGAGGAGATGCTCAGGTTCGCCGCCCACCACAGCGCCTCGCCCAGCGAGTCGACCCCACCCGCGCGACCGCGTTCGAGCACGAAGAGCAGCTGCGCGCCGGAGATGATGGCGACCGCGGTGGTCGACAGCAGGAACGCGATGCGGCCCTGCAGCAGGCCGCGGGCCGTGCCGACGGCCCGGTACGACGCACCCAGCACGCGCGCGGCGGGCAGGTCGAAGCGCTCGGCCAGGTGCTCCAGCGACGCGGCCAATGCCAGGAACTCGCCGAGCGAATCCCAGCGCAGGTGGTTCTCGGCGACGAACTGCTGCACGTGCTTGGGCGCCGAACCGCCGGCGCCGGTCTCGAACAAACCGCCGCCGGCCATCAGCGGCACTACCGACAGCATCTTGGCGCTGGTGCCCAGCTCCATGATCGGGAACAGGTCGGTCAGGTAGTCGCGAAGCACGTTGCCGGTCACCGAGATCGTGTCCAGTCCGGCGCGGATGCGCTCCAGCGAGAAGCGCGTGGCCTCGACCGGCGGCAGGGTGCGGATGTCGAGCCCGGCGCGGTCGTGGTCCTGCAGGTAGCGCTCGACCTTGGCGATCACCTGGGTGTCATGGGGGCGCTGCGGGTCGAGCCAGAACACCGCCGGGGTGCCACTCAGGCGCGCGCGCGACACCGCCAGCTTGACCCAGTCGCGAATCGGCGCGTCCTTGGTCTGGCACATGCGCCAGATGTCGCCAGGCTCGACCGCATGCTCGAACACCACGTTGCCGGCCTCGTCGCTGACCTGCACGGTGCCGGCGGCGGCGATGTGGAAGGTCTTGTCGTGGGAGCCGTATTCCTCGGCCTTCTGCGCCATCAGCCCGACATTGGGCACGCTGCCCATGGTGGCCGGGTCGAACGCCCCAAACGTCTTGCAGTCCTCGATCACCGCCTGGTAGACGCCGGCGTAGCTGCGGTCCGGGATCACCGCCTTGGCGTCGTGCAGCTCGCCATCGGAATTCCACATCTTGCCGGAGTCACGGATCATCGCCGGCATCGAAGCATCGACGATCACATCCGACGGCACGTGCAGGTTGGTGATGCCCTTGTCGGAGTTGACCATCGCCAGCGCCGGCCGCTGCGCGTACAGCGCATTGATGTCGGCCTTGATCGCGGCCTGCTGTTCGGCCGGCAGCGACCCGATCCGCGCGTACAGGTCGCCGATGCCGTGGCTCGCATCGAAACCGACCTGCTGCAGCGCGGCGGCGTGCTTGTCCAGCACCGCGCGGTAGAACTCGCGCACCACCACGCCGAAGATGATCGGGTCGGAGACCTTCATCATGGTCGCCTTCAGGTGCAGCGAGAACAACACGCCCTGCTCGCGCGCGTCATCGATCTGCGCATCGACGAACCGCGCCAGCGCGCTGGCGCTCATGACCGCGGCATCGACGATCTCGCCGGCCTGCACCGGCGTTTGCTCCTTCAGCACGGTGCGGCTGCCGTCGCTGCCGACCAGCTCGATCTTCAGGCTGCCGGCGCGCTCGATCAGCGCGGACTGCTCGCTGCCGTAGAAGTCGCCACCGTCCATGTGCGCGACGTGCGACCGGCTGTCGGCGCTCCACGCGCCCATGCGGTGCGGGTGGGTGCGGGCGTAGTGCTTGACCGAGGCCGGTGCGCGGCGATCGGAGTTGCCCTCGCGCAGCACCGGGTTCACCGCGCTGCCCTTGGTCCGCCCGTAACGCGCCTTGATGTCGTGCTGACGCTCGTCGGCCGGCTCGTCCGGATAGTCCGGCAAGGCGTAGCCCTGCTGCTGCAGTTCCCTGATCGCGGCCTTGAGCTGCGGGGTCGAGGCGCTGATGTTGGGCAGCTTGATGATGTTGGCTTCGGGCGTGGTGGCCAGCTGGCCGAGCTCGGCCAGGTGGTCGCCGATCTTCTGCTCCTGGGTCAGGCACTCGGGGAACTGCGCGATGATCCGCGCCGCCAGCGAGATGTCGCGCGTCTCCACCGCGATCCCGGCCGCGCCGGTGAACGCCTCGATGATCGGCAGCAACGACTGGGTCGCCAGCAACGGCGCCTCGTCGGTCAGGGTGTAGATGATCTTCGGGGACATGGACACGGACTTGGACATGGACGTGGCTCGCTTGATGGTCGGGCGCAGGGCCGGCCATTGTCGCGTCTGGCGCCGGCGCGGGCAAAGCGCGTGGGCATGGCGACATGCGCAAGCGTCATGTGCGTGCGGCTCCTACGGTGCGGGGTGCGCGCCGTTTACGTCCCGCAGCACTTCTTGTACTTCTTGCCGCTGCCGCAGGGGCACGGCGCGTTGCGCTCGGGGGTGTCGGCGCGGCGGATCGGCTCGCGCGGAGTCAGGGCCTCGATGCGGTGGTGGTGCAGGTCGGCCAGCATGCCGGGCAGGCCGGCGATGATCTCCAGCCGTTCGCGGTAGCTGATCGGGGTGGCCGGCGCAGTCGGATCCTCGGCCAGCACCTCGCCGCTGGCGAGCTGGTCCAGCAGCGAGAAAATCTCCTCGATCCAGTCGTTGTCGTCCAGCCACTGGTCCCAGGCGGCCTCGCGCAGCTCCACCGCCGAGAAGAATCCCAGCGCCCAGTCGCGGCCGACGTCGAGCTCGTCCTCCTGCTCGTGCTCGGGCGTCTGTTCGGGGTCCTCCGGCAGCCACAGCAGCGGGGCGAGGTGGTCGGGCAGGTCGTCGTCGCCGTGGCGCACGCGCGCGCTGGCCATGTTGTGGTGGCCCTGCAGCAGGCTCACGATCCGCGCGCGTTCGCCCTCGTCATCCCAGCGCGGCGGCTTGCCCCACACCGGCGGCTCCCATTCGGACATCGGCACTTCATCGGGCGATACCGCCAGCGCCGACAGGTAGCCATCGAGCGCCTCCAGGTTGAAGCCCTTGAACGGCACCGCGCGCTGGTCGAGCAGCTGCGCGAGGCCTTCGATCTGGTCGTCGTCTAGGTAGGCGGGGGCTGTCATCGCGGGTCTGCCGGCGGAGTCGTGGAGGGGCATGGTAGTCCGGCGGGCGCGGTAGGAGTGTTGTAGGAGCGAGGCGAGTCCGATTTCGTCGCTACGGGTGATTGCGTGGTCGCAGCTTACGCAGCTCCTGCAGAAGCGCGCAGCCGTCAGCGCACCGCATTGAGGAAATGCAGGTGCCGCTGGTAGTGGTCGAGCACATCGTTGATCACGTGCTCGCGCCGCCAGCCCATGATGTCGTAGTCGCGCCCGCCCTCGCGCAGGTGGACCTCGGCGCGGTAGTGCTTGAGTTGCTCGGCACGCCGGGCCCCGGTGTCGCGCAGCACGAACGCGGGCGCCTCGTACGGACGCGGGCGCACCGAGTAGTAGAAGTCGACCTCATCGCCGTGGCGCACCTCGAGCCAGGCGCGGCCATCGTCCGGAGCCTCCACGGCGACGTCGAGCCCGCCCTTGCGCATTTCCTCGGCCACCTCGGTCAGCGCCGGCAGCACGGTGTCGCGGATGTAGCCCAGTACCTCGGCCTGGCGCGGCTGGTGCAGCAGCGCGGCGACCCGCCGCTGCAGGTCTAGCGCCGCGTGCGGACCGCGTGGCTCGACCCGTGCATCGCGCAGGCTCAGCCGCTTCAGACCCTCGATCCGCAACGCGCGCAGCAGTCCCCAGCAGATCACCACCATCACGATCGAGAACGGCAGCGCGCTGGCGATCGAGGCGGTCTGCAGTGCGCCCAGCCCGCCGGCCACCAGCAGCGCGGCCGCGACCACGCCTTCCAGCACCGACCAGAACACGCGTTGCCACAGCGGCGAGTCCTCCGCGGCGCCGGAGGTGAGCAGGTCGATCACCAGCGATCCCGAATCCGAGGAGGTCACGAAGAACGTGATCACCAGGATCGTCGCCAGCAGCGAGGTGATGCCGGCCAGCGGCAGCTCCTCGAAGAACCGGAACAGCGCCACCGAACTGTCGGCCTCGACCGCGTCGGCCAACCCGCCGATGCCCTGGATCAAGACCATGTGGATGGCCGTGTCGCCGAAGAACGTCATCCACAGGAAGGTGAAGCCCAGCGGCACCAGCAGCACGCCGACCACGAACTCGCGGATGGTGCGTCCGCGCGATACACGCGCGATGAACATGCCCACGAACGGCGACCATGCAATCCACCAGCCCCAGTAGAACAGCGTCCAGCCGCCGATCCAGCCGGTCGGCTGGTAGGCATAGAGATTGAACGTCATGGCGAACAGGTTCGACAGGTACATGCCGGTGTTCTGGACCAGCGTCTGCAGCAGGAACACGGTCGGCCCGGCCACCAGCACGAACAGCAGTGCAGTGTTGTAGAAGCTGGCCGCCACCGCGCCGGCGAGGGCGTAGAGGAGGCAGTAGACGCCGGCGAACAGGCCGCCCCGACGGGCCACCTTGCCGTCGCGGGCGGTGAACACCCGCTGCCAGATGTCCTGCCCGATAATGATGCCGAAGAAGTAGATGAGGAAGTAGGTGAGGATCGTGCCGCCGCCGATGGCGGTGATGTCGAAGTAGGACGCCGGCAGCGTCTCCTGCATGCCGCTCCAGCCGCCTGCACGGGAAAGGCTGATCGGCAGCAGCAGCCCGAAGATCCCGACGGTCATGATGCCGAACTGCAGAATGTCGGTGAGGGTGATGGACCACATCCCGCCGAGGACCGAGTAGATCACGACGATGGTCCCGCCGACGATGATCGCCGGCACGCGTGGAACTCCCAGGAC
>JAHWKC010000188.1 GCA_019348095.1 Pseudomonadota bacterium
CCGCGACTACGTGGCGCGTGGCCGCCACTTCGCCGAACTGGCCGGATTCGATCCGGAGAAGATCAGCGCCATCCCGGGGCTGGGCGTCGCCTGACTGCCGGTTCGGCGGCTTTCGAGTCCATCTTCGCCGTAAGGGGATTGAGAAGCGCACGCCCGCTCACGCTTCCCTGGAGGCGCTGGGTTAGGCTTCGCCGATCCGCCCCGAGAGAAAAACGCCATGCGCAGTCATCGACTTGCCGCTGTCTTGCCCTTGCTGCTGTGCGCCGCGCCCGCGTTTGCCGCAATGACGACCGAGCCGGTGGAATGGACCATCGACGAGGAGGCCTACAGTGGCGTGCTCGTCTACGACGACGCCAGCCCCGCTGCGCGCCCCGGCCTGGTGATGGTGCCGAACTGGCGCGGCATCAATCCGGCGGCGGTCGAGCAGGCCGCGCGGATCGCGGGCGACGACTACGTGGTGCTGGTGGCCGACGTCTACGGCAGCGAGGTGCGGCCCAGGGACAACCAGGAGGCCGGCGAGGCCGCCGGTCCATTGCTCAAGGACCGCGAGCGCCTGCGCGCGCGGATCGAGAAGGCGGTGGACGTGCTGCGGGCGCAGGCCGGCAGTGCTCCGCTGGATGCCGGGAAGATCGGCGCGCTGGGTTTCTGCTTCGGCGGCAGCACCGTGCTGGAGCTGGTCCGCGGCGGCAGCGACCTGGCCGGCGCGGTCAGCCTGCACGGCGGCCTCGACACGCCGCTGCCGGCCGAGCCCAATGCAGCGCGCACACCGGTACTGGTGCTCAACGGCGCCGAGGACCGTGCCGTCACCGACCAGGACATCGAGGACTTCGAGCAGGAAATGGACGCGGCCGATGCCGACTGGCAGTTCGTCAACTTCGGCGGCGCGGTGCACTGCTTCGCCGAGCCGAGCGCCGGTGACGACCCGGAAAGCAACTGCCGCTATGACGCCCGCGCGGCCGAACGCGCGTACCGGATGATGGACGGCTTCTTCCGCGAGCGGTTTGCGGCGGAGTAGGAGCGCGCGTGGCTGCGGTGCGCGGTCGCATCATTCCCGGTCGCGCGCATGGGCCGCTCCTGCGGTACGCGGCTGCGTAGAGCCGAGCTGGCTCGGCGGCCTTGTTGTGGTGCCGTGGGGGTGCAGCGGAGCAAGCTCCCCTCTACCGGTCGATCACCGGGCGGCAGGAGCATCGCGGGCGTGGCGCGCTCCTGCAGATGCCGTCAATGGTCGCGGCTGATGGCGTAGCGGGCCAGGCCGCGCAGCGCGGCGATGTAGTCGTTCTCCTGCAGGCCGTCCAACGCGCGCTCCGCCGCCTGGGCGTAGTCGCGCGCGAGCCGGCGGCTGTAGTCCAGCCCACCGGTGGCGTGGATCGCGGCCAGGACCTCGGGCAGCGCGCCGGTGTCACCTTGCTCGATCGCGTGGCGCAGCCGCTCGCGGGTGGCCGGATCGCCGTGGGCCATCGCGTGGATCAGCGGCAGCGTGGCCTTGCCTTCGGCCAGGTCATCGCCGAGGTTCTTGCCCATCGTTTCGGCATCGGAGGCGTAGTCGAGCACGTCGTCGGCGATCTGGAACGCGTAGCCCAGGTTGAGGCCGTAGTCATGCAGCGCGTCGCAGGCGGCGGCATCGGCATCGGCCAGCAGCGCGCCGAGCCGCGTGGCCGCGGCGAACAGGACTGCGGTCTTGCGCTCGATCACGCGCAGGTAGGCGGCCTGGTCGGTGTCCGGGTTGCGCACGTGCAGCAGTTGCAGCACCTCGCCTTCGGCGATCCGGTTGGTGGTGTCGGCGAGGATCCGCATCACCTCCATGCGGTCGAGCTCGACCATCAGCTGGAAGCTGCGCGAGTACAGGAAATCGCCGACCAGCACGCTGGCGGCATTGCCCCAGACCGCGTTGGCGGTGCTGCGGCCGCGACGCAGGTCGGACTCGTCGACCACGTCGTCGTGCAGCAGCGTGGCGGTATGGATGAACTCGACCACCGCGGCGAGCTGGTGCGCGTCCGGGCCGATGGCCGGTCCGCTGGCTGCTCCAGCGGCGCTGCCGTCGTGGGCCCGCAGCGCCCCGGCCGACAGCAGCAGCAGCATCGGCCGCAGGCGCTTGCCGCCGGCGCCGATGATGTATTCGGCCACCTGGTTGATCAGCACCACGTCCGAAGCCAAGCGCCGCCGGATCAGCGCGTCGACCGCGTTCATGTCGTCGCGGGTCAACGCCTGAATGTCGGGCAGGGCGAGGGCAGGCGGGGGCAGGGCGCTTGCGTGCATGGGTCAGCCAGAAGCAGGGGGCCACGATTATAGGCGTCGCACCGGAGCGGCCGAGACCCGGCCGCTGCGCTGCCCGATTCGGGAAAGTCCCACCCCGCCCCGGGCGATCGCCCGACGGCCGCGCCGGGGCGGACGCGTATACTGCGGTGCCCCGTCGCCTGGCAGGCGACCCTCGCCCGTCGATAACCAAAGGACCCTCACTCCATGGCACGTGGCATCAACAAGGTCATCCTGGTCGGCAACCTCGGTAACGACCCCGAAACCAAGTACACCCAGGGTGGCATGGCGATCACCACCTTGAGCCTGGCCACCACCAGCGTGCGCAAGGACAAGGACGGCCAGCAGATCGAAAAGACCGAATGGCACCGCGTCAAGCTGTTCGGCAAGCTCGGCGAGATCGCCGGCGAGTACCTCAAGAAGGGCCGCCAGGTCTACATCGAAGGCTCGATCCGCTACGACAAGTTCACCGGGCAGGACGGCGTCGAGAAGTACTTCACCGATATCGTCGCCGATGAGATGCAGATGCTCGGCGGCGGTAGTGGTGAGGGTGGTGGTGGCGGTGGCGGCCGCAGCGACTACCGCGGCGGTGGCGATCGCAACGAGCGCCCGTCGCGCCCGGCCGGCGACCAGCCCTCGGCGCCGCGCCGCGAGGCCCCGCCGGCCAAGAGCAACGACTTCGCCGACGACTTCGCCGACGACGACATCCCGTTCTAGGCAACAGGACCGTCGTCCGCAATCTCGAATGCAGCAAACGGAGTGTTAAGTGCCCACTTGGCTCGTGACCGGCGGTGCCGGTTTCATCGGCGGTAATTTCGTTCTCGACGCGGTAACTCGCCAGGGTGTGCGGGTGGTCAACCTGGACGCGCTGACCTACGCCGGCAATCCCGACACCCTCGCGCCGCTGGCCGATGACCCCAACCACGTGTTCGTGCACGGGGACATCGGCGATGCCGACCTGGTCGCAGGCCTGCTGGCCGAGCACCGCCCCGACGCGGTGGTCAACTTCGCCGCCGAAAGCCATGTCGACCGGTCGATCGACGGCCCCGCCGCGTTCGTGCAGACCAACGTGGTGGGGACGTTGAACCTGCTGGAAAAATCGCGTGACTATTGGAAATCGCTCGACGAGCCGGGCCGGGCGGCGTTCCGCTTCCTGCACGTGTCGACCGACGAGGTCTACGGATCGCTGGGCGCGACCGGGAAATTCACCGAACACACGCCGTTCGCGCCCAACTCGCCGTATTCGGCATCCAAGGCCGCGTCCGACCACCTGGTCCGCGCGTTCCACCACACCTACGGGCTGCCGGTAGTCACCACCAACTGCTCGAACAACTACGGCCCCTACCAGTTCCCGGAAAAACTCATTCCGCTGGTCATCGCCAAGGCGCTGGCGGGCGAGCCGCTGCCGGTCTATGGCGACGGGCTCAACGTGCGCGACTGGCTGTTCGTCGGCGACCACTGCGCCGCGATCACGCGCGTGCTGGAAGCCGGACGCCCCGGGGAGACCTACAACGTCGGCGGCGATGCCGAGCGCCCCAACATCGAGGTGGTGAAGACGATCTGCGCGCTGCTCGACGAGCGCCGCCCACTGGGCGACGGGCGCGCGCGCGAATCGTTGATCACCTACGTCAAGGACCGGCCCGGGCACGACCGCCGCTACGCCATCGACGCCTCCAAGCTGCAGGGCGAGCTCGGCTGGGCGCCCACGGTGACCTTCGAGCAGGGCATGGCGCAGACGGTCGGCTGGTACCTCGCGCACCAGCCCTGGGTACAGCGCGTGCTCGACGGCAGCTATCGGCTCGAACGCATCGGCGGCGCGGAGTGACCGGCATGAGCCATTCCACCATCATCCTGCTGCGGCATCGCGAGGTCGGCAGCGCGGCATACAGGTGCTTGCGGGGGAGTCGCACATGAGAAAGGGCATCATCCTGGCCGGCGGCTCCGGCACCCGGCTGTATCCGATCACCCAGGCCGTCAGCAAGCAGCTGCTGCCGGTGTACGACAAGCCGATGATCTACTACCCGCTCAGCGTGCTGATGCTCGCCGGTATCCGGGAAGTGCTGATCATCAACACACCCCACGAGCAGGCGCTGTTCAAGCACCTGCTCGGCGACGGCTCGCAATGGGGCATGTCGATCGAGTATGCGGTGCAGCCCAGTCCGGACGGACTGGCGCAGGCGTTCTTGATCGGGCGCGAGTTCATCGATGGCAAGCCCTGCTGCCTGGTGCTCGGCGACAACATCTTCCATGGCCCGGGCCTGACCGCGATGCTGCAGCGTGCCGACCAGCGCGAGCACGGCGCGACCGTGTTCGGCTACTGGGTGCGCGACCCCGAGCGCTACGGCGTGGCCGAGTTCGATGCCGACGGCGACATGTCCGTCGTGTCCGCACGCGTGCATCAGGCCCGGATGCGCGGAGGCGAAGCCCTCCCGGGCCGGCAGGTGCTCTGCGCCGGTGTGCTCCTCGACCCGCAAGGCGTCCATGTCGAAGCGCAGCGCCACGGTGGGCCCCGGTGACGTCCCGACGAGGGTGGCGACCACCCCGGTGGCGCCGTTCCCGAGCTCGTCGACCAACTCGCCGGGCACGCCGGCGACGCGCGCTTCCATCATCGAAGGCCTGATCAACGAGAAGTACATGCTGCGCGAGGGGCGCGAGCTGATCCCCACCGCCAAGGCCTTCCAGCTGATGACGCTGCTGCGCGGCCTGGGCGTGGAGGAGCTGACCAAGCCGGAGCTGACCGGCGACTGGGAATACAAGCTGGCCCAGATGGAGCGCGGCAAGCTCTCGCGCGACAAGTTCATGCACGAGATCGCCGACATGACCAAGCGCATCGTCATGAAGGCCAAGGAGTACGACCGCGACACCGTGCCG
>JAHWKC010000189.1 GCA_019348095.1 Pseudomonadota bacterium
AGCTCCTCCCGGAACCGCCGCCACACCCCGAGCAGGTGCGTCCACGTCCGCGCCGCCGCCTCGCGCGGCGCCTCCCCCGCCAGGTGGAAGTCCCCGCTGCGCAGCCCGTCGACCGACCCCGTCAGGACCCCGGCCACCACGTCAGGCGGCAGCAGGCCACCAGAAACCCGCAGGCAGGTCAGCGAGCCGGTCACGCCGAGCCCCCGGCCGGCAGCAGCACCTGGACGCTGAGCACGTCGATCGGGCGCTGCGCCGTCACCGCGAGGCCGCGCAGCGCCGCCCGGGCGCGGGGTGCGCGCCAGGGTGCGGAAGGCGGAGCGGAGCTGCTGATGAAGGCAGGCTAGGCGGTCGGTGCGCTGCTTGAAGGTCAGGCCGTAGACCTGGTTGGCGGCGTAGAACACGCCGTTCTCGAGCACGTTCTTCATCTCGAAGTACGGCTTGAGCTGCGACTCGTCGAAGTTGTACTGGTCCTGGCGGACCTTCTCGGCGTAGAACGCCCAGTCCCACGGCTGCAGCTCGAAGCTCGGCTCGCCCTTGGCGGCCTGCTCGCGGTCGATCATCGCCTGCAGCGCGGCGGCCTCGCGTTTTGCGTTCGCCAGGGCGGCCGGCGCGAGCTGGGACAGCATGTCGTCGACCGCTTCGGGGGTCTTGGCGGTCTCGTCTTCCAGCACGTACTCGGCGTGGGTGTCGTAGCCCATCATCGCGGCGCGCTCGGCGCGCAGCTTGAGCACGCGGGAGACAATGCCGGTGTTGTCGTACTCGTTACCGCGGCTGCCGCGCGAGACCGACGCCTCGTGAATGCGCTGGCGCAGGTCGCGGTCGGTCAGGTAGGTGTTGGGCGGCTGGCCGGTGGTGTTCTGCAGGGCCAGCACGTACTTGCCTTCCAGATCGCGCTCTTTGGCGGCTTCCTCGGCGGCGGCGATGGCCTGGTCGGACAGGCCGTCGAGCTCTTCCAGGGTATCGACCACGACCGCGGAGGCGTTGACTTCGGCCAGCACGTTCTGGCTGAACTTGGTGCCGAGTGCGGCAAGCTCGGAGTTGATCTCGCGCAGGCGGGTCTTGTCCTGCTCCGACAGGTTGGCGCCGGAGCGGACGAAACTGGTGTGGTAGCGCTCGATCAGGCGCACGCCTTCGGCATCCAGGCCGAGCTCGTCGCGCTTGTCGTGCAGTGTCTGGACGCGCGCGAACAGCTTCGGGTTGAGCGCGATCGCGTCGCGGTGCGCGGACAGCTTCGGGGCGAACTGGGCCTGCAGCTGCTGGCGGGTGTCGTTGGTGTCGGCGCCGGCCAGCGAATAGAACACGGTGGCGGTGCGGTCCAGCACTCGGCCGGCCTTCTCCATCGCGAGGATGGTGTTGTCGAAGGTGGCCGGCTCGTCGTTGTTCGCGATCGCCTCGACCTCGGCCAGGTGCTCGGCCATGCCGCGCTCGAACGCCGGGGCGAAATCGCTGTCGTCGATCTTGTCGAACGGCGGATACTGCAGCGGCAGCGTGCTTTCGCTGAAGAACGGGTTGGCGGCTTGGGCGTCGTTCACGGCGGGATTGGCGGCGGTATCGGCGGGAGTGGACTGGGCAAGAGCAGGCACGGCGACCGCGGACAGGGCGACGGCGAGCGCCAGCGCGAGGGGGTGCTTCATGGGCGAAACCTCGTCGAAGGGACCCCGGAGCGTACCCGATGGCGCCGTGACCCACCCATGACGAAAGGCATGGGTACGCCACCGGCCGCCGTGGCGGCGTGAATGCCGCCCGATTGGGTAGGGTGGCAGCTCTGGTGTCCGCCGGGCCGGGCTAGCCAAGCCAAGCCGGCAATGGGCGCCTTTGAGTAGCGGACGATTGAATCGCGGCTGAAGCCGCTCCTACGGACATCCATCACATGACTACTGCATTCGACTTTTCCGCGGCCGATATCGACGGGCGGCCGCGCACGCTGGAGGAGTTCCGCGGCAAGGTGCTGCTGATCGTCAACGTCGCCTCCCAATGCGGTTTCACCCCGCAGTACGCCGGGCTGGAAACGCTCTGGCGCGAGTACGGCCCGCGCGGGCTGGTGGTGCTCGGTTTCCCGTGCGACCAGTTCGGCCACCAGGAGCCGGGCGAAGAGGCCGAAATCAAGGACTTCTGCTCACTGCGCTACGAGGTCAGCTTCCCGATGTTTTCCAAGGTCGAGGTCAACGGCGGGGGTGCGCACCCGTTGTGGCGATGGCTCAAGGACGAGAAGGCCGGCTTTCTCGGCATCGAGGCGATCAAGTGGAACTTCAGCAAGTTCCTGGTGGGCCGCGGCGGCGAGGTGATCAAGCGTTTCGCGCCGGCCGACAAGCCCGAGTCGCTCGCGGGCGACATCGAGGCGGCGTTGCGGTGAATGTCGCAGTCGTACGGCAGAGATCCTGACGCCTTTGTAGAGCCGAGCTTGCTCGGCTGCTTTGTCGCGGCAATCGGGCAGCCGAGCAAGCTCGGCTCTACGAGGGTGTGCACGATTCCGCGGTGTTTGTAGGAGCGCCCCATGGGCGCGATCGAGACCCGTGCGCGATTCGCCGCGGTAGGTGATCGCGCCCATGGGGCGCTCCTACAGGAAACGCTGACCGCTGTTACTGACCGGCGCCTATTTCTCCACGAACGCGCGCTCGTACACGTACTGCCCCGGCGTGCCGATGCGCGGGGCGGCGGTGAAGCCGCGGCCATCGAGCAGGGTGCGGAAGTCGGCCAGCATCTGCGGGCTGCCGCAGATCATCGCCCGGTCGTGGGCCGGGTCGAGCGGCTCGATGCCCAGGTGCTGCATCATTTGCCCGCTCGCCATCAGGTCGGTCATGCGGCCGCGGTGGTCGTGGCCATCGTGGATGAAGTTCTCGCGAGTCACGGCCGGGTAGTACCTGAGCTTGCCGGCAATGACCTCGCCAAGGAACTCATGCCGCGGCAGCTCGTTGACGATGTAGTCGCGGTAGGCGAGATCGCGAGCGCGGCGCACGCCATGGGTCAGGATGACCCGGTCGAAGCGTTCGTAGGTCTGCGGGTCCTTGATGATCGACAGCCACGGCGCGAACCCGGTGCCGGTGCCGAGCAGGTACAGGTTGCGGCCCGGGTGCAGGTCGTGGATCAGCAGCGTGCCGGTCGGTTTGCGACCGACCAGCACCTGGTCGCCCGGCTGGATGTCGCGCAGGCGCGAGGTCAACGGGCCGTTTGGCACCTTGATGCTGAAGAACTCGAGCTGCTCTTCCCAGTTGGCACTGGCGATGGAGTAGGCGCGCAGCAGCGGGCGCGACGATCCGTCCGCCTGCGGCACCTGCAGCCCGATCATCACGAACTGCCCATTGTCGAACCGGAAGCCGTGATCGCGGGTGGTGGTGAAGCTGAAGTAGTCGTCGGTCCAATGACGGACGTCCAGCACGGTTTCGGTGCCGAATGCAGAAGACATGCGGGGGAGAGGTGTCCTGGGGGAGGGGTATTTTAAGCGCTCCGCAAAGGACGCGAAAAACGCAAAAGAGAGCAAGAAGAAGTGAGAAGCGAGAAGTGAGAAGTAAGAAAAAGCACGGCGGGCTGGCAGGTGCTGCGAGGAACTTCTCGCTGTTCCTTTTGCGTTTTTCGCGTCCTTTGCGGATCAAGGCAACGCGGCACCCCGTCACCGCGGCCCACGCTCCTCGTGCGGCTTGACCTTGTGGTCGCGGCGCATGGCGTTGAGGACGATGGTGATGCCCAGGCCGGCGCCGGTCAGGAACAGCACCAGGGCGATCGCCGGGTAGCCGAGCAGCATCGGGCCGGTCTCGACCCGCATCAGCAGCGCCGAGGCAAGGATCAGTGCGGCGGTGACGACGCCGGCGGTGATCCGGTTGGCGATCTTCTGCAGGCTCTCCATCAGCTGCGAGTCCTCGAAGCCGACCATGCGCACCTGCAGGCGGTTCTCCGACAGCAGCGACAGCAGGTCCGACAGCTTGCGCGGCGATTCGCGCAGCAGTCCCTGCAGCTCGATCATCTCGGAGGCCATGCCGGCGGGTGAGAACGACTTGCGCAGCCGCGCCCTCATTACCTGGTTGAGGTGCTCCTCCACGATGCGCTTGACGTCCAGACCCGGCTCAAGTGCCTGGCAGACGCTTTCCAGGCTCAGCAGGGTCTTGCCCAGCAGGCTCAGCTCCGGCGGCGTGCGCAACCCGCATGCGGCGCCGAGCCGGGTCAGGTCGAGCACCAGCCGGCCCTCCGACATTGCCTTGGTCCCCGCGTGTGCGGCGACGGCGCGGCTGGCGTGGTGCGCGGCATAGCGCGAGACGAGCTGGCCGACCTCGCGCAGGTAGCGCTCCTCGTCGAAGTCCTCCAGCCGCGTGCCCATGGCGATCGCCTCGCCGGCGACCTCTTCGCCGCGGCCGTCGACGGCGGCGAACAGCAGCTTGAGCAGGCGGTCGCGCTGGCGCGGGGGCACGTGCGCGACCATGCCGAGGTCGAAGATCGCCATGCGGCCGTCCTCGGTGACCAGCAGGTTGCCCGGGTGCGGGTCGGCGTGGATCTCGCCGTGGACGAAGGCCTGGTCCAGGTAGCCGCGCATCAGCGCGTCGGCCAGGTAGCCCAGTGACTGCTCAGTGCGGCGCACGCCGCTGATCTCGGTGACCTTGGTGCCGCGTACCAGGTCCATCGTCAGCACCCGCGTACGGGTCATGTCCCAGACCGGGCTGGGCACGAACAGCACGGGATACTGCTCGAAGTGCTCGGCGAAGCGGTCCAGGTTCTGGGCCTCGATGCGGTAGTCGAGCTCGGCCAGCAGGGTCTTGCGGAACTCGTGCACCCAATCGGCAAAGCGCATGCGGCGGCCGAGGTCGGTGCTGTGGTCGACCCGGCCGGCGATCGAGGCGAGTGCATCGAGGTCGTCGCGGACCTGCTCGGACACGCCGGGTCGCTGCACCTTCACTGCGACCGCGCGGCCGCCGCGCAGGGTCGCGTGGTGCACCTGCGCCAGCGGCTGTCCGAGGGCGTCTCACAAAGGACAGTCCGGGTGCACAAATACAGGGGATCCGGATTCGCCGAAAACGAGTTCCCGATGGTCATCGGTCGCGACGGAATCTCGATTGCGGGACCGGAGGCTGGAAAGCTGGCCTATCCCGTCTCACGAGAGCGCATCTCGACCGGCCTGATGCGCCT
>JAHWKC010000018.1 GCA_019348095.1 Pseudomonadota bacterium
GGAAACCTGCCGCGCATCGCACCGTCGCGGCTGGGCGGCGAGCTGCGCTGGGAACACGGGCCGCTGCGCGCATCGCTGGGCGCGGTGCGTTACGCGCGCCAGGACGACGTCGCCGCCTTCGAGACCGCGACGCCCGGCTACACCCTGGTCGATGCGCACCTCGCCTGGCATGTCGACACCAGCGGCGGCAACGCGTGGGAGATGTTCCTCGACGGCAGCAACCTGCTCGACGAAGAGGCGCGCGTGCACACCTCGTTCCTCAAGGACCTGGCGCCGTTGCCGGGGCGTGGGGTGGCGTTCGGGGTGCGGGCGTTCTTCTGAACCACAATCGCCGCGGCAGGCACCCGAAACCGTAGGAGCGGCTTCAGCCGCGATCCGTTGCCTCCGGCGCGCTTGCTTGCTTCGCACAAGCAGCACACAACCCATGCACTTCCAATGTCTGCGCCTGCGGCACGAAGCCCAGCGCGCGCGCGCGCTGGTCGAGTGCGCCGACGATCTGCTCGTCCTCCAGCTCGGTCGCGCAGTGGCAGCGGTCGCAGATCAGGAACGGCACCGCGTGCTGCTCACCGCCGGGGTGGTGGCAACCGACGAACGCGTTGATCGAGGCGAGCTTGTGGATGAAGCCGTGCTCGAGCAGGAAGTCGAGCGCGCGGTACACGGTCGGCGGCGCGGCGGCGTCGTGGGTGGCCTTCATCTGGTCGAGCAGTTCGTAGGCCTTTAGCGGCCGGTCGGCATCGCCGATCAGCCGCAGCGCGTGAGCGCGGATCGGGGTCAGCCGCAGGCCGCGCTGCTCGCAGGCCCGCTCCACTTCCTGCACGTAGGCGGCGCCGTCGTGGACGTGGTGGTGCGGGTCGGTGCAGGCGTGCTCTTCACTCATTGCAGGTGGCCTCCAAGGGGCTCATCCGGCGGCGGGTATCTTGCCCAGGGCGGTGTCGATGCGTTGCAGGGCCTGCGCCTGGCCGGCCAGGTAAACGGTGTGCGAGATATCGGGACTGACCTGGGTGCCGGTGATCGCCACGCGCAGCGGCTGGGCGACCTTGCCCATGCCCAGTCCCAGCGCCTCGGCGGTCTCGTGCAGCGCCCCCGCCACCGCCTCTGCGCTCCAGGCGGGCAGGCGTGCGAGGCGTTCGCGCGCACCGGCCAGCGGCGCCTGGGCGCCCGCGGTGAGGTGCTTGGCGACGGCGGCATCGTCGTACTGCTCGATCGGGCGGTACCAGACCGCGGCGCGTTCGGCCATGTCCTTCAGCGTCTGCACGCGATCGCGCAGGGCGATCACCACATCGACCGGCGCCGGGCCGCTGGCCAGGTCGAAGCCGTTGTTTTCCAGATGCCACACCAGGTGCGTCGCGACCTCGGCCGGGTCGTCGGCCTTCAGGTATTGCTGGTTGAGCCAGCCGAGCTTGGCGGTGTCGAAGCGCGCGGCCGACTGGTTGACGTCCTCGATCCTGAAAAGCCGCACCATGTCCTCGACCGAAAAGATCTCCTGGTCACCATGCGACCAGCCCAGCCGCACCAGGTAGTTCAGCAGTGCGTGCGGCAGGTAGCCGTCGTCGCGGTACTGCATCACCCCGACCGCGCCGTGGCGCTTGGACAGCTTGGTGCCGTCGGCGCCGAGGATCATCGGCAGGTGGGCGAACGCCGGCACCGGGGCGCCGAGCGCGTGGTACAGGTTCACCTGGCGCGGGGTGTTGTTGACGTGGTCGTCGCCGCGGATCACATCGGTGATCCGCATGTCCAGGTCGTCGATCACCACCGCGAAGTTGTAGGTCGGAAAACCGTCCGAGCGGATCAGCACCAGATCGTCGAGTTCGGTGTTGCTCCAGACGATGCGGCCCTTGACCTTGTCCTCGAAGGCGACCTCGCCCGCCAGCGGGTTCTTGAAGCGGATGACCTTGTTGGGGTCTTCGCGGTCGGGCAGGCCCAGGTCCCGCGCGCGGCCGTCGTAGCGCGGCTTGTTGCCGGCGGCCTGTGCCGCCTCGCGCATCGCGTCGATCTCCTCGCGCGATTCATAGGCGTAGTAGGCCTTGCCGGCCTGGACCAGCTCGCTGGCGACCTGGCGGTAGCGCTCGAAGCGGTGGGTCTGGTAGATCGGGCCTTCGTCGGCGTCCAGCCCGAGCCAATGCATGCCGTCGATGATCGCCTGCACCGCCGCGTCGGTACTGCGCTCGCGGTCGGTGTCCTCCACGCGCAGGATGAACTGGCCGCCGCGACGACGCGCCTCCAACCAGCAATACAGCGCAGTGCGCGCACCGCCGATGTGCAGGTAGCCAGTGGGACTGGGGGCGAAGCGGGTGCGGCAGGTCATGTCGATGGCGGTGGCGTTGCGAATACGGACCGTATTCCGGACGCGGGATTTTACCGGAGCGCGCCGGGCCGCCGGGCTCCACAGCGGCGCCGTCGTGACGCAGACCCGGAAACGGCCGGGCCCCGGGGCAACGGCACGCATGAACGCACGCGTTCGGGCCCCGGCATCGCTCGTACAATCACCGCATGCCGACCCTGTTCATCTCCGATCTCCACCTCGACGCGGAACGTCCGCAGGTCACCGGGCGCTTCCTCCGCTTCCTTCGCGAAGAGGCGCGCGAGGCCGACGCGCTCTACATTCTCGGCGACCTGTTCGAAGCCTGGGTCGGAGACGATGATCCCGCGGACACTGGCGAGGCGGTCGCGGACGGCCTGCGCGAGCTCGCCGGCGCGGGCGTGCCGGCGTTCTTCATGCGCGGCAACCGCGACTTCCTGATCGGTGCCGACTACGCGCGGCGCGCACGCCTCACCCTGCTGCCCGACCCGGCCGTGGTCGTGGTCGAGGGCCGGCCGGTGCTGCTGATGCACGGTGACACGCTCTGCACCGGCGATAGCGCCTACCAGGCCTTCCGCGCGCAGACGCGCAATCCACAGTGGCAGGCGCAGTTCCTCTCCCGGCCTCTGGCGGCGCGCCTCGCGTTCGCGCAGCAGGCACGCGAGGCCAGCAGGGCGCACCAGGCCGGGCTGCAGGAGCGCATGGAGACGATCACCGACGTCGCCCCCGAAGCGGTGCAGGCGACGCTCGCACTGTTCGGCATCGACACGCTGGTCCATGGCCACACGCACCGCCCCGCCATCCACGGCATCGACGTGGACGGCCGCGCGTGCCGGCGCATCGTGCTCGGCGACTGGTACGAGCAGGGCTCGGTGCTGCGTGTCGATGCGGGTGGCTACGACCTGCAGACGCTGCCGTTCGCATAGGACGGCACGCGGGCTCGTCAGGCGACGTCGAAGCGTCGCAGCGCCTCCAGCTCCTCGTCGTCGAAGCCGGCGGCACTGCGAGCCTCGAAATTGAACGGCCCGTACAGCACCGCACGCGCGTACTCGGCGAGCAGCTCGCGGAACCGTGGACCGGGCTCGACGCCGGCGCGTTCGCAGTACCAGCGGAACCAGCGCGACCCGGCAGCCACGTGCGCGACCTCCTCGCGCAGGATGACCTCGAGGATGTCCGCGGTCGCGTCATCACCCAGCGAGCGCAGCTTCACGATCATGCCGGGCGTGACATCGAGCCCGCGCGCTTCCAGCACACGCGGCACCAGCGCCATGCGCGCCAGACCGTCGTGCGCGGTTTTCTCGGCCATCTCCCACAAGCCGTTGTGGGCGTCGAAATCGCCGTAGTCGAAGCCCAGCTCCCGCAGGCGCTCGCGCAGCAGCATGAAATGGCGCGCCTCGTCGTGGGCGACGCCGACCCAGTCGGCATGGAACGCCTGTGGCAACCCGCGAAAGCGGTAGACCGCGTCCCAGGCCAGGTCGATCGCGTTGAATTCGATATGCGCGATCGCATGCACGAACGCGGCGCGGCCTTCGTCGGTGCCAAGTCCGCGTTTGGGCAACTCGCGCGGGTGCACCAGCCTGGGCCGCTGAGGCCGGCCGGGCATGCCGATCGGCTTCGGCGGCGGCGCATCGTCGGGGATCGACAGCTCGCCACGGGCGAACGCCTCGGCGGCGGCGAAGGTCGCGCTGACCTTGGCCTCCGGCGTGGCGGCATCGAGGCAGGTGCGGGCGGCGTCGAACAGCGATGGATGCATCACAAGCTTTTTGTAGGAGCGGCTTCAGCCGCGATGGAAATGACCCGTTGCGCCTGAAAAGGCATGCTCTCGTCCACTGTAGGAGCGAGGTAAGTCGCGACCCGCAGAACACGGGAAACCACGCAGGTCGCGACTTACGTCGCTCCTACAATTGGTGCCGGGCGATCGGGAACAATCCAGGGCAACCGATTTTGGTTCGCGGCTGAAGCCGCTCCTACGGCGAATGCTTACGAGGCCCGGCGCGTGGTCTTGGCCTCGTCGGATCGCAGGCGCTTGATGCGCTCGAAATAGTCCGCCTCGGTGCCGGTCACGTAATGGCCGTTGAAGCACGAGGCATCGAAATGTTCGATGCGGTCCTTGGGCCCGGAGACTGCGTGTTCCAGGTCCGCCAGGTCCTGGTAGATCAACCAGTCGCAGCCGAGCAGGGCCTGCACTTCCTCGTCGGTGCGGTCGTGCGCGATGAGCTCGTCGACCGAAGGCATGTCGATGCCATAGATGTTCGGGTGCCGCACCGGCGGGGCAGCCGAAGCCAGGTACACCTTGCGCGCACCGGCATCGCGCGCCATCTGCACGATCTGGCGCGAGGTGGTGCCGCGCACGATCGAGTCATCGACCAGCAGCACCACGCGGTTGCGGAACTCCAGCGGGATCGGGTTGAGCTTGCGGCGCACCGATTTGGCCCGTTCGCCCTGGCCCGGCATGATGAAGGTGCGGCCGATGTAGCGGTTCTTGATGAAGCCTTCGCGGTATTTCACGCCGAGCACGTGCGCGATCTCCAGTGCCGAATCGCGCGAGGTGTCGGGGATCGGGATCACCACGTCGATGTCGTGGTCCGGACGCAGCCGCAGGATCTTCTCGCCCAGGGTGACGCCCATGCGCATGCGCGCCTTGTGCACCGAGATGTCGTCCATCATCGAGTCCGGCCGCGCGAAGTAGACGTACTCGAATATGCACGGCGTGTGCTCGCGCGGTTCGGCGCACTGGCGGCTGTGCAGCTGGCCGTCCTCGGTGATCAGAATGCCCTCGCCAGGGCCCACGTCGCGCACCCGCTCGAAACCGATCAGGTCCAGCGCCACCGATTCGGACGCCACCGCGTACTCGTCATGCCCACCGCTGTTGCGCTTGCCCAGCACCAGCGGACGGATGCCGTGCGGATCGCGTATCGCAACCAGGCCCAGGCCCAGCACGGTCGCCACCGCGGTGTAGCCGCCCACGCACCGGCGGTGTACGCCCTCGATCGCCTTGAACACCGCATCCGGGGTCAGCACGCGCTGGGTGTCGAGCTCGTGCGCAAACACGTTCAGCAGCACCTCGGAGTCGGACTCGGTGTTGATGTTACGGCGGTCCTGCTCGAATATTTCCAGGCGCAGCGCATCGGTGTTGATCAGGTTGCCGTTGTGCGCCAGCGCGATGCCGAACGGCGAATTGACGTAGAACGGCTGGGCTTCGTCCAGGCCTTCGCTGCCGGCGGTCGGATAGCGGCAGTGGCCGATGCCCATGTGGCCCTGCAGCACGCGCATGGCCTTCTCGCCGAACACCTCGCTGACCAGGCCGCTGCCCTTGTGCACGCGCAGCTTGCTGCCATCGGCGGTGGCGATGCCGGCCGCGTCCTGGCCGCGATGCTGCAGCACCGTAAGGCCGTCGTACAGTTGCGTCGCGACGTGGTTGCTGCCGACGATTCCGATAATGCCGCACATGGGATTAAGTCCTGACCGAGGTCGATTGAGTGTGTCGTAGCGGTGTCAGGCGCCTGCCGGCACCGGTAGCACCGAGTCGTTGCTGCCGTCGGGCGACGCACCTGCGCCGCCGCTGAAATCCACCTGCGCCGCGACCCCGTCGGGCAGCCACGCGCGCAGCCATTGCGCCCCCGGCACGAACACCGGCACCACCCGCGAGTCGCGCCATTGCGATTCGCGCGGCATCGAGGTCAGCCCGAGCAGCAGCACCAGCGCGCAGGCGACGAACACGCCGCGCGCCACGCCAAGGCCCAGGCCCAGCAGCCGGTCCGGGCCGGACAGTCCGACCGAATGCACCAGCTTGCGCACCAGCCACCCGACCGCCCCGACCACCAGCAGCACGCCGATGAAGCTCAGCGCATAACCGGCTAGCAACTGCCCCGCACCCGGTTCGCCACCGCCGGCGAGCAGCACCGCCACCCGTGAGCCGAAGCGGAATGCCGCCCAGGCCGCCAGCACCCAGGCGGCCAGCGAGGCCAGCACGCCGACGAAGCCGCGCATCAGGCCCAGCAAGGCCGACACCGCGACGATCGCCAGCAGCACCCAGTCCAGCGCCATCATCCGCGCACTGCCGGCGCCGCCGCCACGCCATCGTCCGCGCGAGGCCAGCATGAGCACACCCGGCGCACCGTCAAGGGTGCGAACGGACCAGGCCGCTTACGCCCAGCCGCGCCGCCAGTTGCGCCTTCATCTGTTCGGCGTCGCTGCGCTCGGCGACCGGTCCGGCCACCACGCGGGTCAGGGTGCCCTGCTCGGTCCGCACCGTCTGCAGGAACGCGGTGAAGCCGGCGGCGCGTGCGCGATCGCGCAGCTTGCCGGCTTCGGCCGCGTTGCTGAATGCGCCCAACTGCACGGCGAAGCCGACGTCCGCGGCGGCTGCCGGCGTGGCTGATCGCTGTGGAAGTGGTGGCGGTGACTGGGCGACACGCTCGGCGGCCGCAGCCGGCTGGCCTGGCTCGGCCGCGTCGTCGGCCTCGGGCAGTACCTCTGCCACCGAATCCGATGGCGTTGCCGGCCCGTCATCTGTGCCCGTGGCGTCGGCGACACCCTCGGCGGGGTCCGCCGCGTCGCTGGCCGCATCGAGCGTGACCACCCGCGCGCCGACATCGTCGCGCACGTGCGCCGCGCGCAGGCGCGCCGCTTCGGCCTCGGCCCGCGAGCCGTAAGGGCCGATGCGCACGCGATGGAGCGTGCGATCGCTGCTGCCGATGGTGGTTTCCTGATAGCCGGGGAGTTGCGAGGCGCGCAGCGCATCCACCACGCGCGCGGCATCCGAAGCAGTGGCATAGCTGCCGAAGCTCACCGCGAGATCCCCGCCCGCGGTCGGCGGCGGCATCATGCCGCCGGTGGCGCCAGCCTGATCGGCGGTGATGTCTACGGTCGGCAGTACACCGTCGCCAGCCGGCTGGCCGGAGCGCAAACCGGTCACGCCCTCGGCGCTGGCGGCGCCCGGGGTCACCAGCGGCAGCTCACGGGTCTGATAGGCGCCCTGCGGCGGATCAGGCAACTGCATGGGGACGTCGGACACGCCACTTTCCGGGGCCGGATCCTTGATCAGCATCGGCAGGAAGATCACCGCCAGCGCGACCAGCACCGAGGCACCGATCAATCGCTGTTTCAGGGCAGGTTCCATCGGCTGCTACATACCTCGTGCGGATGCCGCGTCGAATTATACCCGCCGGCGCGCGCGCGCCGAGCGCTGTACCGGCGACCTGTTCAGTGTCCGGCGAGTACCCCCAGCGCCTTGGCCGCGGTGCGGAACGACCCGAACACGAGGATGCGATCGCCTGGCGTGGCCGCCGCCCTGGCCGCCGCCAGCGCGTGTTCGACATCGCGATGCCGCCGCGCATCGGCCGCGGCCGTGCCGGCCAGCCGTTGCACCAACGCCTCGGCCGTGGTGCCGCGGGCGTCCGCGTCGGCCAGGCCGGCGACGTGCCAGGCGTCGATGCGCCCCTGCAGCGCCGCCACCACGCCCGCCACGTCCTTGTCGCCGAGCGCGGCGAACACCGCCCGGGTGCGGCCGGCGACCGGCGTCGCGGCCAGCCACGCCGCCAGCTCGCGCGCGGCCTGGGGGTTGTGGCCGACATCGACCACCACCTGGACGCCGTCGCATTCGAAGCGCTGCAGGCGGCCGGGCACATGCGCATGCGCCACGCCCTGCGCGATCGCGCTGTCCGACAGGTCCAGATCCAGCGCCCGCAGCGCCGCGATCGCGGTGGCGGCGTTGCGCAGCTGCGCGGGCGCGGCCAGTTGCGGCAGCGGCAGCTCGATCTCGTGGCCGATCTCGTGCCAACGCCAGCCGCCGCGGTCGTGCCGCTCGAAGAAGAAATCGCAGCCGGTCCGGACCGCCGAGGCGCCGATCGCATAGGCATGGCGCAGCACGCTGGAAGGCGGGTCGTCGTCACCCAGCACCAGCGGTTTCCAGCGGCGCGCGATCCCGGCTTTCTCCAGGCCGATCGCTTCGCGGTCCTGGCCGAGGTAGTCCTGGTGGTCGAGGTCGACGGTGGTGATCACCGCGACGTCGGAATCGACCAGGTTGGTCGCATCCAGCCGCCCGCCGAGGCCGACTTCCAGCACCGCCAGGTCGAGCTGTGCGCGTTCGAACAGCCACAGCGCGGCCAGCGTGCCGTACTCGAAATAGGTCAGCGGCACCTCGCCGCGCGCAGCTTCGATCGCCTCGAACGCAGTCACCAGCTCGGCATCGCCGGCATCGGCGCCATCGATCCGCACGCGCTCGTTGTAGGCCAGCAGGTGCGGCGAGGTGTAAGCGCCGACGCGTCGACCGGCGGCACGCGCGATCGCTTCGATGAACGCAACCGTCGAGCCCTTGCCGTTGGTGCCGCCGACGGTAACGACGTGCCGGGCCGGACGGCCCAGGCGCAGGCGACCGGCGACCTCGCGGATCCGCTCCAGGCCCATATCGATCGACCTGGGGTGGATCCGCTCGATGTAGGCGAGCCAATCGTTAAGCGAACGGGTCATGGGCAGCAGGTGACGTGGGGCCGGACATTATCGCCGCTCCGCCCCGGGGCGTTTGTAGGAGCGGCTTTAGCCGCGAGCTTTTCGTGGCCCGCCGCGTCGATGCGATCCATGTTGCAGGGATTGAGGCTTGGTCGTGCGGCGACAGCGGCAGACGATTCTGGTTCGCGGCTGAAGCCGCTCCTACAGGGCGCGGTGCACGGCTTCGCCGAACAGCGCGGTGTGGTGGCTGCAGTCGTTGAGGCGAACCACCTCGAGGTGATCGATGTCCGCGCCCTCGAGCAGGTTCAGCGTGGTCGGCGCCTGGCGGAAGCTCCACAGGCGCGACAGCGGAATGCCGAGTACGCGGCACAGCAGCACCCGGTTGACCGCGTCGTGTGCGACCAGCAGCAGGGTGTCGTCGCTGCCCAAGCCGTCGCAGGCGCGCGCCAGCGCGGGCCAGGCGCGATCGATCACCTGTTGCAGCGATTCGCCGCCTGGCATCGACACGGTGTCGGGGGCATCGCGCCAGGCGAGCAGGCGGCCCGGGTCGCGCACGCGGATCTCGCTGGCGAGCAGGCCCTCCCAGGTGCCGTGGGCGATTTCCATCAAACCGGGATCGGTGGTCAGGATCGCCGCCCGGTCGCCCAAGGCGAGCTCGGCGGTACGCCGCGCGCGCGACAGCGGCGAGGCCACCGCACGGCTGATCGCGACCTCGCCAAGGCGCTCACCCAACCCACGGGCCTGCGCCTCGCCGACCGGCGACAGCGCGATGTCCTCCTGGCCCTGGTAGCGGCCTTCAGCGTTCCATGGAGTTTCGCCGTGGCGGGCGAGCATGATCTTCATCGGCTATCGATCCTAATCTCGTCATCCGCCTGCGCAGGATAGGCCTGGCTTCACGAGCGGCAATGCGGTGGAAAAAACGGCTCAGACCTGCTGCAACGAGAGGATGCCGGGTGTCGCCCGCAGTGCGACCAGCTGCTCCTCCTCGACCGGTCGGTCGACCGTGATCGCCGCCCTCGCCTCGCCCTGGCCGGCGGCGCCGAGCGCGAAATTGACGATGTTGACCCCCGCCGTGCCGAGCTGCGAGCCGACCAGGCCGATCATGCCGGGGCGATCCTCGTTGCGCATCAGCAGCACGTGCGCCTGCGGATCGAATTCGATCTCGACCCCGTCCAGCCGCACCACACGCGGGCCGCGGTGTAGGGTCGCCTCGATCTCGCGGGTTTGCGTCTCCCCCTCGACCTTCAGCCGCAGCAGGCGGTCGAAGCCGTCACCGTCGCCGCCCAGCGTTTCGGCCACCGTGAGGCCGCGCGCGGCGGCTTCCTGCAGCGCGTTGACCGGAGTGACCCGGCCCGACGCGGTGCCGAGCAACGCCGCGACCAGCAGGCGGGTCAGCGGCCGCGTGTCGAGCGCGTCGGTGCGGCCGGCGTAGGTGATGTGCAGCCGTGTCGGCGCCGGCACCAGGCGCGCGGCCAGTCGGCCCAGCGACGACATCAACGGCATCCACGGACCGACCTCGCGCGCGGCCTGCGCCGTCAGCGGCGGCAGGTTGACGCAGCCGGCGACCGCGCCGGTCCCGATGAAATCCAGGACCTGCCGCGCCAGGATCGTGCTGACCGCCTGTTGCGCCTCGCTGGTGGAGGCGCCCAGGTGCGGGGTCAGGATCAGCTTGGGGTTGGCCCGCAATGGCGAGTCGGCCTGCAGCGGCTCGGTGGCGAAGGTGTCCAGCGCCGCCCCGGCGAGGTGGCCTTCCTCGAGCAGGCGCAGCAGTGCGGCCTCGTCGAGCAGGCCGCCGCGCGCGGCGTTGATGATGTAGCCGCCGGGCTTCATCGCGCGCATGCGCGCCTCCGACAGCAGATTGGTGGTCTCCCGGGTGCGCGGGATATGCAGGGTGAGGATGTCGGCCCAGGCCAACAGCTCGTCGAGGGTCTTCAGCGCCACGCTGCCCTTGCCCGCGGCCGATGCGGGCAGGAACGGGTCGTGCGCGGCGACCTCCATGCCGATGCCTTGTGCCTTGCGCGCGACCGTGCCGCCGATGCGGCCCAGGCCGATCACGCCGAGCTTCTTGCCCTCCAGCTCGAAGCCGGTCAGGCCGGCCTTGGGCCATTGCCCCGCCTTCATGCCGGCGTCGGCGCGCGGGATGTGGCGGGCCAGCGCGAACAGCAGCGAGATGGCGTGTTCGGCCGCGGCCAGGGTGTTGCCGTCGGGCGCGTTCATCACCGCGATGCCGCGGGTGGTGGCGGCCTCGACATCGATGGTGTCGACCCCGGCGCCGGCGCGGCCGATCACGCGCAGATGCGGGGCGCCTGCGATCGCCTCGGCGGTGACCGGCGTGGCCGAGCGCACCAGCAGCACGTCGACCCCGTCGAGCGCCCGGGCCAACGCGGCCGCATCCTTGATCGGGTCGGAAACGGCGACCTCCCAGTCCGCTTGGCGGAACAGGGCCAGGCCGTCGTCATGGATGCCATCGCAAGCCAGTACTTTCATCGCAAAGCTCCTGCCGTGGGGAAACGGGTGCGGAGCCTGCCAGCCGGCAATGCGGAATCATCAGCAAATCAGCGCCGCACGAGGCGGCGGTGGCACAGGGTCGGGAGACGGGGCCGGCTGGCATGGGAATCCGCGAACGCCTGCAGACTAGCAGAGCTGTGCCTTTGGTTGGAGCGGCTTCAGCCGCGAAAAGCCCGATGGCGGCGTGATCGTTCATGCGGCTGTTGCGGCGGTATCGATGCGAGCTGCGGGTGACGAGGGGGAGCCGGTTCTGATCCGCGGCTGAAGCCGCCCCTACGAAAAAACGCCGGCCGTTGCCGGGCCGGCGTTTCGGGGTTCAGCTTGCGGCGCGTGTTTTATTGCTGCGCGGCGTCCAGCTCCTGCAGCAGGACCGGTGCCGGGAACACCTCCTGCATGATCCAGCGCATGTAGCGCGCATCGACCGCGATCATGCGGGTCATGATCGGGTCGAACACCCAGTTGGAGCTGACCGACTCCCAGTTGCCGTCGAATGCCAGCCCGACCAGCTTGCCGCGTGCATCGAGCACCGGCGAGCCGGAGTTGCCGCCGGTAATGTCCAGGTTCGACAGGAAGTTCACCGGCACCGTGCCGAGCTCGGGGTCGGCGAGGCCGCCGTATTTCTTGGCGGCGATCGCATCGAGCTGTGCCTGCGGCGCATCGAACGGCTCCTCGCCGGTGGCCTTGGCCGCGACCTCCTCCAGCCGCGTGAACGGCGCCTGCTCGCTGCCGTCGGTCTTGGTGTAACCGGTGACGTTGCCGAAGGTGATGCGCAGCGAGGAGTTGGCGTCGGGATAGACGAACCCGCCCTGGCTCTGCTTGTGGTCGGCCACCGCCTGCAGATAGACCGGCTGCGCGAGCAGCGCCTCGCCGGCGCGTACCTTGCTCGCCTCCTCCAGCTGCAGCACGGTCGGCATTACCGCGACCGCGAACTGCAGCGCGGGATCTTCGCTGGCCTCGAACTCGGCGCGATCGGCCTCGAGCAACGCCAGGCGCCGCTCGGTGTCGCCCAGCTCGGTTTTGGCCAGCCGGTCGAGCGCGGCCTGGACGGCCGTCTCGTCATCGCCGCCAAGCCACGCATCGACCGCGGCCAGCCGCTGCGCTTCGGGAAGCTTCACGTATTCGCGCAGCCAGTAGGCCTGCAGCTGCCGATCCATCCCTGGTTCGTAGCGACGCTCCATCTGCTTCAGACCGCCCTCGAAGGCGGGCATGTCGCGCTGCTGGTAGCCCTGTTCGCGCTCGGCATCGGGCTTTTCGCGTTCGATCGACAGGCGGTAGAGCCTGCCGGCGGCACCGAGCACGCCGGTGTTGCGCAGTTGGCCGAACACCAGGTCGCGGTCGCGATGGGCGCGAGCCAGTTCACCCAGTGCGACCAGCTGCGCATGCGCGGCCAGTGCGGCCTGGCCGTCCTCACCCTGCTCGCGCAGCCACGCCAGCACCGCAGCCTCGTCGGCCTGCTTGGTTTCGCTGGCGCCGATACGCTCGAAGCCCTCGAGCTGACCGGCGTAATTCTTCATCGCGTTGTGCCAGCCGCGCACGGTGCTGGCGTACTTCACCTCGACGTCGGGATTCTTCGCGCCTTCGGCCTCGACCAGCGCGACCAGGTTCTGGAAATGCGCACCGACCACCGGATAGGCCCAGTTCGCGGTGTGGTCGAAGTCCGACGCCAGCGCATAGCGGCTGGTGCGGCCGGGATAACCCGCGACCATCACGAAGTCGCCCTCGCCCAGCGGCTCCTCGGCGATCTTCAGCCAGTGCTGCGGCTGGTACGGCACGTTGTCCTGGGAATACGCGGCCGGCTTGCCGTCCGGGCCGACATAGGCGCGGTAGAACGCGAAGTCGCCGGTGTGGCGCGGCCACATCCAGTTGTCGATGTCGCCGCCGTAGCTGCCGATGCTGTTGGGCGGCGCATACACCAGCCGCACGTCCTTGATCTCCAGGTTGCGGAACAGCCGGTAGGTATTGCCCCCGGCGAAACTGTAGAGCCGGCAGCGGTAACCGGCTTCGGCTTCGCAATCGGCGATGAGCTGCTTCTCGATCGTCTCCAGCGCCTGGGTGCGCGCGAGCGCGTCGGGCGCGGCGGCTACCGCGGCGTTGACCTGCTCGGTCACGTCCTGGATCGAGTCCAGCGCATAGACACGCGCATTGGGGCCGGCCGACAGCTCCTGGTCGAGGCTCGCGGCATTGAAGCCGGTGTCGATCAGGTTGTTCTCCGGGGTGGAGTTGAGCTGGATCGCGCCGTAGGCGCAATGGTGGTTGGTCACCACCAGTCCCTGTGGCGAAACGAAGCTGGCGGTGCAGCCGCCCAGCGAAACCACCGCGCCCATCGGGTCGCCGGTGAGGTCGGCCAGCTGGCGCGGGTCGAGTTCCAGCCCGGCCTGCTTCAGCGGCCCGGCGATCTCCGGCAACTGTTGCGGCACCCACATGCCCTCGGCGCCGATCGCGGCGCCGCTGAGTCCCATCGCCGCAATCGCGGCGGCTACTACTGTCTGACGCATGCACTGCTCCTGGCGGCGGTTTCAACCGGCCGAGTCTAGCCGGTGGGCGGGGGCTGCGGCCATGGCGGTGTTGGGGGGCGGTGTACGGGAAAGGCCGGCGCCTGCCATCGCGATGGGATCGCCAATGGTGCTATTGACCACGATCACGCCGACGGCGCCGGCCTCGATGCACTCGGCCAGGCGGATCCGATCCGTGACGCCGGTCAGCATGACCACGGCCGTGCCCGTCACGGCGACGGCCGCGATCCCCAGCAGGACGGTGCGGAGCACGCCCCCGTCGCCGTCGTCCAGGTCGATCGTGAACGTGAGCTTGCACGCACCCGCCGGCTGGGTCACGGGGATGGTGAACTCGAAGGCGCGGTCGTCGCCCGTCAGCGTGAGCGCCTTGTCGGTGATGCCGCAGCCGCTGACCTTGGCGCCCGTCACCTCGACGCCCTCCTGGACGTCGATCGTGCCGGTCACCTTGCCGCCCTGTGGGACCGTCTGTGACGCGAGCTTGACGTCGGCCGGCAGGTTCTTGGGCTTGGTGATCTTGCCCTTCTCGACGAGCAGGTCGGTCTCGCGGGCGAGGAAGGTCGCCATCTGCTCGCGCTTGACGTGCCCCGACGGGTCGTAGGTCGTCGAGGACTTGCCGGCGGCGATGCCCGCCCCGGCGACGGCGTTGATGTTGTCCTCGTGGAACGCGTCCTCGTCGTCGGTGAAGAAGTCCTCGGACGACGTGAGGGCGCTCCCCGTGATCTCCTCGTAGGCGCGGTTCAGGAAGGACGCCATCGCGGCGCGCCGGACGGGGAGGTGGGCGTTGTAGTTGCCGTCGTTGTCGCCCTCGACGACCCCGATGGCGGCGAGCTGGTTGATGCGCTTCTCGTGCTCGGTGTCGTCGTCGGCCTCGCCTACGGGCTGGCCTCGCTCAGCTGCACCTTGCCGGTGTTTCTCGCGGTGATGGGCGGTAGCCTCGCCGCCGGAAGCTTCGCCTCGGGGGCGGGGCAGTTCGTGAGCTACGGGCTGGGCATGACCTCGGTACTCCTGGTCCTCACCCTGGCGCTGGCGCTCTTCAAGGGAGGCGTGATCTCCCGGGTGCGCGGGATCGTACCCTACGTGCAGCCGATCTCCGCGGCGCTCCTCGTGCTGGCCGGGGCGTACATAATCTTCTACTGGTGGCCGG
>JAHWKC010000190.1 GCA_019348095.1 Pseudomonadota bacterium
AAGGCTCGTGCGGGGACACCCTTAGCCCTGTTCGATATCGATGTTCGCCGAAGGACGCGAGGCGGCGGTGTCTTCCGGGGCCGACCGGTCTCCCCAAGCCTCAGCGACGTGTGCGGTGGTGGCGCGGACGAGGCGAAGAAAACGCTATCGGTGCGGCGCCGCACGAACGAGGCCCTCCGGGTCGTAGGGAGGCAGAGCCGGGAACCCAAACGAGTCATGGACCCGTTCTACCATCTCGAAAATCGGCTGCTTGGTATCCTGCCGAGGCCGTGGCAGGATGGGGTGGTGTACGAAAGAGGAGGGGAACATGGAGTACCGAGAGCTTGGCCGGTCGGGGATGAGGGTCTCGGAGGTCGGGTTCGGGGCCTGGGCGATAGGCGGAGACGCCTGGGGGCCGGTGGAGGACACAGACTCCGTGGCGGCGATGGAGCGGGCGCTGGACGACGACATGGACGTGCTCAACATGAGCATCGGCTCGACCTATCAGTGGCCGCAGTACCCCACCGCCCAGGCCGCCACCCGGCTGGTCAACAGCGGGATGGTGGTGGTCGCCTCGGCCGGCAACAGCGGTGGCACCGGGATGTATTCCACCGGCGCGCCCAGCGTCGGCGAGAAGGTGATTGCGGTGGCCTCGTTCGACAACACCCACGTGCAGCAGAGCCTCTTCACCATCTCGCCCGACGACGAGCCGATCGGCTACAACCCGGCAAGCGGCTCGCCATCGCCGCCGACCTCGGGCAGCGAGCCGCTGGCACGCACCGGCACTGCCAGCTCGACGGACGATGCCTGCGCTGCGTTGCCCGCAGATAGCCTCGACGGGTACGTGGCACTGATCCGGCGCGGCGGTTGCTTCTTCCACACCAAGGCGCTGAACGCGCAGAACGCCGGCGCGACCGGGGTGGTGCTGTACAACAACGCCGCCGGCGGTCTGAATGCCACCGTGGCCGGCACCCCGGCGATCACCATCCCGGTGGTCGGCATCTCCGATGTCGGTGGCGAACTGATCGACGCGCGCCTCGCCGGCGGTCCGGTCGAGCTGACCTGGACCAGCCAGACCGGCTCGTTCCCCAATCCGAGCGGTGGCCTGATCTCGGGTTTCAGCTCGTACGGCATGTCGCCGGACCTGCAGCTCAAGCCGGACATCGGTGCCCCGGGCGGTGCGATCTATTCGACCTACCCGCTGGAGCGCGGCGGCTACGCCACCATCAGCGGCACCTCGATGTCGTCGCCGCACGTCGCCGGCGCCGCTGCGCTGCTGCTGCAGTCGGCGCCCGGCACGCCGTCACAGGCGGTCGGGCGGATCCTGCAGAACTCCGCGCAACCCAAGCCGTGGTCGCTCGCCCCCGGCTTCGGCCTGCTCGACCACGCCCACCGGCAGGGCGCCGGCATGCTGCGCATCGACGATGCGGTCACCGCGGCGACCCGGATCGAACCGGGCAAGCTGTCGCTGGGCGAAAGCGAAGCCGGCCCGTCCACGTACACGCTGGAGCTGGAGAACAACGGCGATGCCGCGGTGACCTACCAGTTGTCGTCGGTCAATGCGATCTCGACCGGCGCCAACACGTTTTCGCGGACCTTCAACTTCTCCAATGCGAGCGTTGCTTTTGGCACCGACAGCCTGACCCTGCAGGCCGGCGCCAGCGCCTCGGTCGGGGTGACGATCACGCCAGCGACCGGCCCGATCGGTGGTCAGTACGGCGGCTATCTGGTATTTACGCCGGACGACGGCAGCGCGACCTTGCGGGTGCCGTTCGCCGGCTATGTTGGCGATTACCAGGCACGGCAGGTGTTGGCGCCAACCCCGAACGGCTTCCCGTGGCTGGCCCAGCTCGATGGCGGAAGCTATTTCAACCGGCCTGACGGCGCGACCTACAGCATGGTCGGCAATGACATCCCGTTCTTCCTGATCCACTTCGATCACCAGTCGCGGCGGGTGCGGATGGACGTGGTCGACGCCGACTCCGGCAAGTCCTGGCACCGTGCATTCGAAACGGAGTACTTCGGCCGCAACAGCGGCGCCAACAGCTTCTTCGCGTTCTCCTGGGACGGGGTGACCACCACGGGCAAGACGAAGGCCTTCGTGGTGCCCGATGGAGACTACGTGGTGAAGCTCTCGGTGCTCAAGGCGCTGGGCGACGATGACAACGCGGCCCACTGGGAGCAGTGGGAGTCGCCGGTCATCACCATCGCGCGCCCCTGATCGCCACCGGGCAGGGCCGGTCCTCCGGCTCTGCTCCGGTGCGCTGGGCGATGCCGCACGCCGCATGCAGAGGCGGTCTTTTCCAAACTGCCGGGTTCTTTTTTGCGCTGCAGCGTGCATTGTTGATCACACCTCCCTCACGATCGGGCTGCATCCCGACGTGGGGGAGGGAGCAGGCCCGCTACCGGTTCGACCGGGGCGGGCTTTTTGTTTGGCTTGGCCTTGATCGAAAATCAGGGCGCCGGTGTAGGAGCGCCTTGCCCAGCCTGCGGGGAAACGCTTCGCGGATCGCATCGCGCCCAAGGGGCGCTCCACAAAAACAGCGCGCCAATGCAGGAGCGGGCCATGCCCGCGAGCGGCGACTGGCGAACCCTGCCGCTGCCGCGCCGCCCTGGTTTTGGGCGGCAAACCCGCGCCGCCAGCCCGCCCTTGATGCTACGCAACAGGTTTTGTGACCTCCATCACGGTTAGACTCGGTCGGCCGGTTCCGCGTTCAGCTGGGATTCGGCCACTGGATCTTTTCGTTTTTTAAGGGAGCTACACATGAACTTGTCTGTACGGGCCATCGCATTGGCCCTGGGTACCGTAGGTTTTGCCGCATCCGTCCACGCCGAGACCTTTGTCGTTGCGGCCAACGGCAATGCCTTCGACCAGCAGCTCGAACGGCGCATCGAAGCGGCCGGTGGCACCATCACCGCGCGTCTGCCGCAGATCGGCGTGGCGATCGTGGAATCGGAATACGCCGGGTTTGCCGAGCGCGCCGCGCAGGTGAAGGGCGTGCATTCGGCGGTGGCCGACTACGTATTGCAGTTCGAGCAGCCGCAGGGCAGCGAGCCGATCTCGGCCGATGCCTTCGGCAACCCGCCGGCATCGGGCGAGGACGACTTTTTCTTCGACCTGCAGTGGGGCCATGCCGCAATCGACGCGGCCGGCGCGTGGAATGCCGGTTATCGCGGCGAAGGTGCGATCGTGGCGGTGCTGGACTCGGGTCTGTACTGCGACCACGTCGACATCGCGCCGAACCTGCTCGGTGGCGCGTCGTTCGTGCCGAGCGAGCCGGACTTCTGCAACACCAGCGGCAGCAGCCACGGCACCCACGTGGCCGGTACGATCCTGGCCGCCGACAATGGCATCGGCACGATCGGTGTCGCGCCGGAAGCCAAGCTGCTTGCGGTCAAGGTACTGAGCGCGGCCAACGGCAGCGGCAGTTTCGCCGGGATCATCCAGGGCATCGTTTTTGCGGCCGAGCAGGGCGCCGACGTGATCAACATGAGCCTGGGCGTGGCTGGCGGGCTGCCGACCAGCGGCCCCGGCGCCAACCAGGTCGCGGCCCTGATCAACACCACCGCGCGCGCCACGCGCTACGCCGCCAGCCGCAACGCACTGGTGGTGGCCTCGGCCGGCAACGACGCGCGCGATCTGGACCACGACCAGAGCGTGCGGGCCTTCCCGGCGCAATTGCCGGGCGTGCTGGCGATCTCGGCCACCGCGCCGACCGGTTGGGCGCTGGCGCCGTTAGGCACCTCCCTGGACGGCCGGGCCAGCTACAGCAACTACGGCCAGTCGGCGATCGACTTCGCCGCGCCGGGCGGTGACTTCCTCTACCCCGGCAACGACGGTTGCCAGATCGGGTTCGTGGTCCAGGCATGCTGGGTGTTCGACATGGTGTTCAGCACCACCTTCACCCGGGACGGCAGCTCGTTCTACAGCTGGAACGCGGGCACCAGCATGGCCGCCCCGCATGCCTCGGGCGTGGCTGCGCTGATCATCGGCAAGCACGGCGGTGACATGCAGCCGGCCGCGGTGATGCGCATCCTGCGCGCCTCCGCCGGTGACCTGGGCAAGCCGGGTAACGACGACACCTTCGGTGGCGGCCGGGTCAACGCGGCGCGCGCGGTCCGGTAACCCGCATCACCGCACCACCAAAGGCGCCCGTCGGCAACGGCGGGCGCCTTTTCCGTGCCGGCAACCCGGGCGGCATGCCGGCGCATGCCATCATCGCGGGATGCCGATTGCGTCCACCGACACCGATCCCGATGCCCTCCGCGCACTGGCCGAGCGCGCGTTGAAACGGCTGCGCGCCGCCTCGCCACAGGCGGCCGAGCAGTTGAGCGATCCCGATGGTGAGGCGGCGCAGCGCTGCCGCCAGGTCGCCATCGCCAGCGACTTCGCCATCGACACCCTGGTGCGCCAGCCCGAGCGGCTGGTGGCGCTGCTGGTCGATCCGGATGCCGGCCCGGTGCCGCCGCCGGTGCTCGATCTCGACGCGAGCGAGCAGTGGCCGGCCTTGCTGCGGCGCTACCGCGCGGCCGAGTCGGCGCGGCTGGTGTGGCGCGATGTGCTCGGATTGGATGACGTCGATGCGACCCTGGCCGGCAGCACCGCGCTGGCCGAGCGCTGCCTGGAGCTCGGCCTGGCCGCGCTGGAAGCCGAGATGGCGCAGCGACACGGCGTGGTCCGCGATGGCGCGGGCGGCGCGCAGCGGCTGGTGGTGTTCGGCCTGGGCAAGCTCGGCGGCGCCGAGCTGAACTTCAGTTCCGATGTCGACCTGGTTTACGCCTATCCATCCGCCGACGACGCGGGCGAGGGCCGGGCCATGTTCGACCTCGACGAGTCATCGCCCCGGGGGGAACTGGACCTGCGCATCCTGGTCGACGGCGTCGAGGGGCACGATGCCGGCGTCGTCGGAGCAGCCGGCGAGGGCGGTGGTCAGCAGCAGGAGGGCGCTCAGGAGGCGGAGCACGGACCCGCCGAATTTCGAGGGTACTAAACCGCTTGCGTCGATTCGTGGTGATGTGTCAACGCCCGGGCGCCGCCGGGTGGACTTGTCCGTGCCGGCCCGCGCACGTCAACGGCTGCCCGCCTGCGCCGCCAAGCACCCGGCGGGCCTCTTCTCCGGCGCCCGTCCGT
>JAHWKC010000191.1 GCA_019348095.1 Pseudomonadota bacterium
ACATCTGCCCCTTCGGCGTGGTCGGCGGTGCCACGGAAACTTCGGGGCGCGCGGGGAGCTCGCGCTGCGTGTACTCGGTCCGCAGTTTTCTCAGGTTCCGCAGCACGAGGAACTGCCCCTCCTCGCGGAGTTGATATCCCTGCAGGGCAAGCTCGCGGTTCAGAATGCGGACGGCGTCGGAGCGGCTGTAGGTCTTGAGATCGCGCCGCGTATAGCGCGTGCGCGGGGCCTCCTCCATCACCAGCGTGGATCCGCTCTGCTCGGCCACCTTCCGCAGCACGTGGCTCCAGCGCTGTGTGAGGAAGTTCAACCGGACATCGCCGGGCCGGAAGTGCGGATCGGCCTGCTGCGCCAGGGCGCGCTCCTGGTGAACACCGCGGGCGGCGGCATCGTGCACGAGCCGGCCCTCGTCGCGGCGCTCGAGCAGGGTCGCCTGGCCGGCGCGGCGCTGGTGGTGGCTTCGCTGCTCGATCTGGCCACGCTGTTGCGCCGGCCGACCCCGCGGGTGGTGCGGAGCATGCCCGACACCTGGCCGATCGGGGTCGAGCGCAGCGTCGCGCTGACGCTCGACAGCCCTGCGCGGGGCCAGCGGCTCGACGTGTTCGACCTGCACCCCGGCGGCTGGGCGATGCACGGCCTGCCGCGCCGGCTGGCGCTGCGCCGCGGCGCGTCCAGCCAATTCGAATACCGGCTGCGCGCCAACGCGCGTGGCGATTTCGAGTTCGCTGGCGCGCAGCTGCGGCTGCTGTCGCCATGGCGGTTGTGGTCGCAGTCGCGCATCGCCGGGCAGGCGCAGCGCGTGCGCGTGTTCCCCAATTTCGCGCCGCTGGCGAAGTTCGCGATGTTCAGCGCCGAACAGGCCTCGCGGCTGCTCGGCGCGCACCTCAAGCGACGCCGCGGCGAAGGCACCGACTTCCTCCAGATGCGTGAGTACCGCACCGGCGACAGCCTGCGCCAGATCGACTGGAAGGCCACCTCGCGCGCGCGCCGGCTGATCTCGCGCGAGTACCAGGACGAGCGCAACCAGCAACTGGTGCTGCTGCTCGACACCGGCCGCCGGCTGCTCGTGCGCGATGGCGAGCTGGCCCATTTCGACCACGTGCTCGATGCGGCGCTGGTGGTCGGCTATCTGGCCTTGCGCCAGGGCGATGCGGTCGGGCTGCTGGCCAGCGGCGGCACGGCGGCGTGGGTGCCGCCCAAGCGCGGGCTGCAGACCATCGATGCGCTGCTGCGGGCGAGTTATGCGCTGCAGCCGCAGCCGGTCGCGACCGACTTCCTGGCCGCCGCCACCGAGCTGTCGTTGCGCCAGCGGCGGCGCTCGCTGGTGATGCTGGTCACCAACCTGCGCGACGAGGACATCGACGACCTGATGGCCGCGGTGCAGATGCTGCGCAAGCGGCACCTGGTCTGCATCGCCAGCCTGCGCGAGGACTCGCTGGACGCCGCGCTCGGCGCCGAAGTGCACGACCTGCCCGGCGCCATCCGCGCCGGCGCGACCGCGCAGTACTTGCAGCAGCGCAGCGCCGCGCACGAAGCCCTGCGCAACCGCGGGGTGATGGTGCTGGATGTGACCTGTGCGCAGCTGGCGGCCTCGCTGGTCGAGCGATACCTCACAATCAAGCGTGACGGGCTGTTGTAAGCCGCACGTGGCTTCACGGCCCCCCCTGTAGGAGCGGCTTCAGCCGCGAGCCTTCCGCCCCGCACGCCAAGTGCGGGAGCAAGAACCCCTTGTAGGAGCGACGTAAGTCGCGACAGCGCAAGCCCGGTCACCGGCGTTATCGCGACTCACGTCGCTCCTACACAACCCGCAGCCGCAGCTGCGACCTCAGGCCTCGGGCCGCGTCGCCAGCTCCAATTCCAGCAAGCCGCGCAGCGCTTCTTCGCGGCTGCTGCCGCACATCTCCATCGAGGGTCGCAGCGAGGCGCAGAACGCCGGCCGCTCGGGTCGACCGAACAGGCTTGCAGCGCAGTTGCGCATCGAGTTGTACGCAGGCCACCCCGGCCGGCTTGCCGTGCGGCATGCCCGGGATCGGCGAGGTGATCGACGGCGCGATGCAGCACGCGCCGCAGTGGCTGCGGCAATCCATTGCCACGCCTCAATCTCCCGTGACCGGCGCCGCGTCGCGCTCGCGCAGCATCGCGTAGACCCCGGCGGTGTCCGGATGCGCGCCGTGCCAGCGCAGGAAACTTTCCGCGGCCTGCTCGACCAGCATGCCGAGCCCGTCGATCGCGCTGCCAGCGCCGGATGCGCGCGCCCAACCCAGGAATCCTGTGGCCGCCGCGCCGTAGCTCAGGTCGACCGCAGTGCCGCGGGGCGCGATCAGTCCGCCGGGCAGCGACGGCGCGGCGCCGCCGTGCGCGGCCGAGGTGGCATGGATGACCAGATCGAATCCGCCGAGCCCTTCCAGGTCATGCCAATGATGCGGATGCACCCGGACGCGGTCGCCCAGTGCAGCGGCCAGTGCGTCGGTGCGCCCGCGGCTGCGATTGACGATGAACAGATCCGCCAGCCCGGCATCGAGCAGCGCCGGCGCCACCCCGGCGGCAGCGCCGCCGGCACCGACCAGCAACGTGCGGCGGCCGCGCAGGTCCAGGCCGTGGCGCTGGGTGAGGTCGCGCACCAGCCCGACCCCGTCGGTGTTGTCGCCCTCCCATCCAGCGGCGCTGCGCAGCAGCGTGTTGACCGCGCCGGCGCGGCGCGCGCGGTCGCTGAGGCGCTCGCAGACCGATGCTGCGCGGGCCTTGTGCGGGAGGGTGACGTTGGCACCCGTGCCGCCCGCGGCCGCGAACGACGCCAACGCCGACTCGAACTGCTCCGGCGCCGCATCGATCGTGCCGTACTCCAGCGCGATGCCGAGCTGCCGGCCGAACGCGGCGTGGATGCGCGGCGACAGCGAATGCGCGACCGGATGGCCGATGACCGCAAACCGTGGAATGGACATGGACCGGCCTCGCTTCTAAAGGACACGCGGCGCTTCGATCTAGTAGGAGCGGCTTCAGTCGCGATCATGAACCGGCGCGGGCGAACGGATACCGATCGCGGCTGAAGCCGCTCCTACGACCGCAAGCGGTGTCTCAGCCGGCCTCGCGCAGCCAGCGTGCCGCATCCAGCGCGAAATACGTCAGCACGCCGTCGGCGCCGGCGCGCTTGCAGCTGGCCAGCGCCTCCAGCGCGCAGCCGCGCTCATCGATCCAGCCCTGCTGCGCCGCCGCCTTGAGCATCGCGTACTCGCCACTGACCTGATAGACCAGGGTCGGCGCGCCGAACTCGTCCTTCACCCGGCGCACGATGTCCAGGTACGGCAGGCCAGGCTTGACCATGATCATGTCCGCGCCCTCCTCCAGGTCCAGCGCGACCTCGCGCAGGGCCTCGTCGGAATTGGCCGGGTCCATCTGGTAGGAGGCCTTGTTGCCCTTGCCGAGCGCGCCGGCACTGCCAACCGCATCGCGAAACGGGCCGTAGAACGCGCTGGCGTACTTGGCGCTGTAGGCCAGGATGCGGGTGTGGACATGGCCGTCCATTTCAAGCGCGCCGCGGATCTGGCCGATGCGCCCGTCCATCATGTCGCTGGGCGCGACCACGTCGGCACCGGCCGCCGCGTGCGACAGCGCCTGCCGCACCAGCGCCTCGACGGTGGCATCGTTGATGACGTAGCCGGAGTCGTCGACCAGGCCGTCCTGGCCATGCGTGGTGTACGGGTCGAGCGCGACGTCGGTGATCACCCCCAGTTCGGGGAAGCGCGCCTTCAGCGCCTGCACCGCGCGCTGCACCAGGCCGTCCTCGGCCCACGCCGCGGCGGCATCGAGCGACTTGGCCTCCGGCGCGGTGACCGGGAACAGTGCCAGCGCGGGCACCCGCAGCTCGCTGGCCTGCTCGGCGACCTTCAACAGCTCGTCGATCGACAGCCGCTCGATGCCGGGCATCGAGGCGACCGCCTCACGGCCGCCGCGCTCGTGCACGAACACCGGGTAGATCAGGTCGTCGGGGCCGAGCACGGTCTCGCGCATCAGCCGCCGCGAGAACGCGTCGCGGCGCATCCGCCGCGGCCGGGTATAGGGATAGCTCATGGCGCCGATTCTACGCCGCCACCGTAGATGCGGAGCTTGCTCCGCATGTCCTCACCAGACCCGAGCAAGCCCGGCGGCACGAACAAGCCGAGCAAGCTCGGCTCTACAGGGTTCGACGGCGGCCGCTCAGATGATGCCGCCACCGATCCCGAGCCGGACGATGCCGACCACGATCACGATGCCATTGAGGGCCAGGCCGGTCTTGGCCCGGCCGCGGTTGCCGGAACGCGAGAGCGCGACGCCGATTGCCGCGATCACCGCGCCGATCGCGGCGAACGGGATCAGGAACCAGTTGCCCCAACCCAGGAACGGGATCAGCGCGATGATCATCCAGATCATGGCGACGATGCCCCAGAGCAGGCTGATCAGTCCCATTGCGGTCTCCTTGGTGAGGTGAATGGTGAACAGTAAACCGAAAACGGGTGAGAGCGGTCCGGCGGATCCAAAGGCATAAAGAGTGACCGGAAACCTAAAGCCCGGAACGGGAGCAGAAAACCGAAAACCCGCTCCTAGCCATGCACCCCATCGATCTCCACGCGCAGCTCGCGGCGACACACCGCCGCGTGCAGCACGATGCGCGGCACGTCGGCGCCGAGGCGGGCATCGAGCAGGCGGGCCACCGTGTCGAGCTCTTCCTGATCGCGTACGTACACCTTGAGCCGCGCGCCCGGGCCGAACTGCGCAGGCAGGCCGGGTCGCCGTGCATGCGCGGCGGCGAGCAGGCTGTCGAAGTTGGCGAAGGTCTCCGCGAGCTGGGTCTGGACCGATTCGGCGTGGCGCGACTGGTGGCCGACGATCGCCGCGGTGCCCGACAGCAGCAGCGGCATGGCGCTGCCGGAAGGTGGCAGCATCGCGCGGGCGAAGCTCGGCGGTTGCGGGCCGTACTGGCGCGGGTAGCGGTAGGCGCTGAGCTGGCGCGGGTTCTCCAGCGGCGTGCCGGGCGCGCGCGAGGCCAGCCAATAGATCTGCAGCCGGCGTGCGCCGTCGACCCGGCCGATCGCGGTGGCAGCCGGCAGCGTCGCCGCGTCGCAAGCACCCGGGC
>JAHWKC010000192.1 GCA_019348095.1 Pseudomonadota bacterium
AGATGGCTCTGCCGCTCCACGTTCGCCGGCCAGGCGATCGTCTCCGGGTACTGCGGTCCCGCGACGATGAAGCGGCCGCTCGGCCAGCGGCGCGCCGGCTCGAGCAGCAGCTCGCCGGCCGCGACCACGCCGCCGCCGATCACGACGACCTCGGGGTTGAGCATGTTCACGAGGTTGGCGATACCGACGCCGAGCCAGCCGCCGATCAGCGCGAGAGCCTCAACCGCCGCGGCGTCGCCGTCGTGGGCGAGCTCCGTGACCAGCGGCCCCGTGAGCGGGCGCCCGTCCTCGAGCGCGCGCCCCAGGGCGGTATCGGGCCGCGAGGCGACCGCCAGCGACGCCGCCCGCACGAGCGCCGTCCCGGACGCCACCGACTCCAGGCAGCCGCGGTTGGGGCAGGACCCCTGGCACGGCGGGCCGTCGAGGTCGACGACCATGTGCCCGAGCTCCGCGGCGGCGCCGACCGACCCCCGGTACAGCTCTCCCCCGAGCACGAGCCCGCCGCCGATGCCCGTCCCGAGCGTGAGCATCACGAGCTCGGAGGCGCCCCGGCCGGCGCCCGCGCGCGCCTCGGCGAGCGCAGCGCAGTTGGCGTCGTTGTCGATCGTCACCGGCAGTCCGAGCCGCTCGGCCATCAGGTCGCGGAAGGGGAGATGGTTGAGCGGGAGGTTGACCGCCATCACCGCCGTGCCGGTCCGCTGGTCGATCAGGCACGGAATCCCGAACCCCACGCCGACGACCTCGCCGTCGAGCAGCGCCTGCGTGGAGCCGAGCGCCAGGCCGAGGCCGCGCAGCTCGCCGAACAGGCGCGGGCGCCCGGGGCGGACTTCGCGGCGCTGGCGCAGGCCAGCAGCGACGACCCCGGTTCCAGTGCCGAGGGCGGCGACCTCGGCTGGATCAATTCGGGAATGATGGAGGGCGCGTTCGAGGACGCGCTGTTCGCGATGGAAGCCGGGCAGATCAGCGATCCGGTCCGGACGGACTTCGGCTGGCATGTCATCCAGTTGCGCGAGATCAACGCCGGCACGCAGGAGAGCTTCGAGGACGCGCGTGAAGCACTGGCGGTCGAGCAGGCGCAGGAGGATCGCGAGCGTGCCTTCAACGAATATTCCGGTGAGCTTATCGACCTGATCTACCGCAATCCGTCGTCGCTGGCGCCGGCCGCGCGCGAGATGAACCTGCCGGTGCAGAAGGTCGGGCCGATCTACCGCGACGCTCCTGCGGGCGCGAGTGACGGCATCGCAGCCACGCCGGCGGTCAGGCGCGCGGCGTTTTCCGACACGCTGATCCAGGACGGTACGGCCAGCGACCTGATCGAGATTTCGCCAGACCGCAGCGTCGTCATCCGGGTGGTGGAGCACACCCCGGAGCGCACGCAGCCGTTGCCGCAGGTCCGCGAGCAGGTGATTGCCGCCATCCGGGCCGAGCGCGCCCGCGAGGCCGCCATGGCCCAGGCCGATGCACTGCTGGCGCGACTGCGCGAGGGCGAGACGCTGGAGGCGATCGCCACCGCCGAGGAACTGCCGCCGCCGCAGTCGGTGCCGAACCTGCCGCGCGGCGCGCCGCTGCCGGAGCCGTCGGTGACGGAGGCGATTTTCGCCGCCGCCACGCCGGCCGAGGGCGAGGTCACCCCGGGCAAGGCGGCGCTGTCGGACGGCCGCATCGTGCTGTTCACAGTCAGCGCGGTGAGTCCGGGCGATGCCAGCACGATCGGTGATCAGCAGCGCGAAGTGTTGCAGCAGCAGATTGGTCAAGTCGCGGGCATGGACGACATGCGCGCGCTGGTCAGCGCCCTGCGCCAGCGCATGGAAATTACCGTCAATGAGGCCAATCTTTAGCAGCCGGTAAGACGGCCGCTGCGCGGCCTGCGAGTCGCGCCTTCAGCGGCTGTAAGCAGGAAAGTCGGCGGCTGCGCCGCCTGCAAGTCAGGTGCGAAAGGCACTCGCTCGTCCGCTGTCTTTCGCCCTTACGCGTTTACAGCGCCAGAGGCGCGACTTACAGCCCGCACAGCGGGCGGCTCAGAAGCGCCGAAGGCGCGACCCACAGGCCGCACAGCGGCCGACTTGCGGCTTCATCACTCCTCGCCGATCCCGGTCATCCCGAGGATGTTGTAGCCGGCATCGACGTAGGTCACCTCGCCGGTCACGCCGCTGGCCAGGTCCGAGCACAGGAACGCGGCGACATTGCCGACATCCTCGATGGTCACGGTGCGGCGCAGTGGGGCGTTCTCCTCGACGTGGCCGAGGATCTTGCGGAAGCCGGCGATGCCGGCCGCGGCCAGGGTCTTGATCGGGCCGGCCGAGATCGCGTTGACACGGGTGCCCTCCGGGCCGAGGTTGTAGGCCAGGTAACGCACCGTCGCCTCCAGGCTGGCCTTGGCCACGCCCATGACGTTGTAGCCGGCCAGCGCGCGCTCGGCGCCGAGGTAGGTCAGGGTCAGGATCGAACCGTTGCGCGCGGCCATCATCGGGCGCGCGGCCTTGGCCATCGCGGCCAGGGAATAGGCCGAGACGTCGTGGGCGATGGCGAAGTTCTCGCGCGTCAGGCCGTCCAGGAACTGCCCGGCGATGGCCTCGCGCGGGGCGAAGGCGATCGCATGCACCAGGATGTCGAAGCCGTCCCAGTGCTGGCCCAGTTGCTCGAAGCAGCGGGCGATCTGGGCGTCATCGCTCACGTCCAGCGGCAGCACGATCTTGCTGCCACATTCGGCCGCCGCCTTCTCCACCCGCGACTGCAGCTTCTCGTTCTGGTAGGTGAAGGCCAGTTCGGCGCCTTCTCGGTGCATCGCCTCGGCGATGCCGCTGGCGATCGAACGCTGGCTGGCGATGCCGGTGATCAGTGCGCGCTTGCCTTGCAGGAAACCCATGGGGTGCTACCTCGATAGTGAGCGACGGCCGCGGCGGCCGGGGCAAAGACGCTAGTTTGCCCTGCGCGCCGTGCGGCGGCCAATCACGTCTCACTCCGCGGCGCCGGCCTGGGCATCGATGGTGAGCACCTTGCCCGGCTGCAGCACGCTGCCGACCGCGAGCCCGTTGCGCTGGAGCAGGTCGCCCAGGCGGATTCCGTAGCGCCGGGCGATCGTCCACGGGTTGTCGCCGCGCACCACCGTGTGTCGACGCGGTGAGTCCGGCGACGCGGGTGCCGCCGCGGTTGAGCCGTTCCGTAGCGAGGCGGGAGTGGAGGCGGCAGTCAGCGCGGAGTGGGTCGCGGTGAACCCGGTCCCGGCGGCGGCGAGCAGCTGTGCCGGGGCAGCGCCGGTCCGGCGGATCCGACCCTTGCGGAACGCGGGGTTGAGCCGCTGCAGGCGGCCGGCGTCCTGGCCGGCGAGTTCGGCGAACTGCGCGATCCGCTCGATCTCGAGCGGCACCTCGACCGCCTCCAGCCGCGGCACCGGGCGATCGAGTGCCTGCAACCACTCCTCGCGGCCCCCGGCCTGCAGCAGCAGGCACGACAGCGCGTGGATCTTGCGCACGTAGGCGTGGGTGATGCGCGGCAGGCCCGGCAGTTCGGCCGGCCGCGCGTCGCGGGCGACCTGGCCGCCGCGCTTGAGCGCGCCGAAGATGCGGTACTCGCCGGCGTTGTAGGCCATCGCCGCCAGGCGCCAGTCGCCGGCGAACATGCCGTGCAGCGTCTTCAGGTAGCGCACCGCGGCGCGGGTCGAATCGACTGGTGACAGCCGCCCGTCGTAGCTGGTGTTGATCGCGATGCGGTGGTTGCGGGCCGTGCGGGTGATCATCTGCCACAGCCCGGCCGGGCCGGCGGGGCTGCGCGCGCCCGGCTGATAGCCGCTCTCCACGAACGGGATCAGCGCGTATTCGGTCGGCAGGCTGGACGCGCGCAGCTGATCGACCACGTAGCCGAACAGCGGCAGCAGTTCGTCATCGGGCTCGGCCAGCCGTGTCGGCACGGCCGCGAAGTGGCTGCGCCAGCGGGTGCTCACGTCGACACCGCAGTCCACATCGGCGAGGCCGTCGCGGAAGTTGCGGTAGATCTCGCCGCCGCTGCGGTGGTCGGCGTCCGCCGCGGGCAAGGACACGGAGTCGGTCGCAGCTACGGATTCGGATGCCGGTACGCTGCCGGCCCACGCCGGTACTGCGGCGGCGAAGCACAGGCAGGCGACCGCAAGCAGGCGCCTCACGCGCGAAACCCGTCCTTCCAGCGCCGCAACTCGGCGAGCGTCTCCACCGCATCGCGCGGCGGACGTCCCAGCCGCGCATGAACCGCGGCGATGACCGCCGGGCAGTCGGTGCGCAGGAACGGATTGCCCGCGCGTTCTTCGGCGAGCGTGACCGGCAGCGACGGGCGGCCGGCATGTCTCAGGGCGCGCACCTCGTCGACGCGTTGCCGTAACGCCTGGTTGTCGGGCTCGACCACGCACGCGAATGCCGCGTTGGACAGCGTGTACTCATGCCCGCAGCAGATCGCGGTGCGATCGGGCAGCGCCGCCAGCCGCGACAGTGAGCCGTGCATCTGGGCCGGCGTGCCCTCGAACAGGCGGCCGCAGCCCAGGCTGAACAAGGCGTCGCCGCAGAACAGCAGCCCGTCTCCCGGGGCGTTGACCAGATGGAACGCGACGTGGCTGCGCGTATGGCCCGGCACTGCCAGCACGTCCAGCGACCAGGGCCCGATCTGCACCCGGTCGCCGTCGCCCACGCGCTCGGTGGCGGTGCTGATCCGATCGTCGAATGGCGCGTAGATCGGTAATTCCGGCCAGCGCTGCAGCAGGGCCGGCGTGCCGCCGATGTGGTCGTCGTGGTGGTGGGTCAGCAGCACCGCCAGCGGTCGCAGGCCCTGCTCGGCAGCGGCAAACACCGGCGAAGCCTGGCCGGGATCGACGATCAGCGCACTGCCGTCATCAGCCGAGACGGTCCAGATATAGTTGTCGTCGAAAGCGGGCAGGGCCTGCAGATGCATGATGCGACACTCCCAGTGTGGGCCCCGCCGGCAGTCGCCGCTGCGGCGGAATCGTTTCGGATCTCCCGCCATGGGCTTCCCACGGCACCGTGACCATGCCCGCGCGCTCCCATCACCGTCAACAATGAGCATCAACGGACCCGCCTACGTCACCCTCGGCCAGACCGACCCGCTGGACTGGTTCGC
>JAHWKC010000193.1 GCA_019348095.1 Pseudomonadota bacterium
CACCTCTGCTCTACCTGAGTTCTTCTGTCCAACACGTTTGGATCTTGCCGCCTATGAAAGAGCAGAACAGCCAAAGCTCGCCCGATCCACCATCGCTACCCGCAGAACCCCATGCCCCGTTGGGTGAATAGCGGTTGCTCACCTCCAAGCCTCCGCCACCCCCAGAACCAGAGCCTCCGATAGGAGTCCCGTCCTTAGTTTTGGCAGAACCCTCCACAAGGTGCTCAAGACTGGGAGTCGCTGCGTCAGGGTTAAAGCATGCTGAGTCGCCGTTATTGAATATTGCGCAAACCTGAAAGCTCCGTCCGGTGTAGTGCTCGAACCGCTTTTTGATCAATGATTTAATCCGATTGGATATAGTCCTTCCTGCCCAACCCACGTTATAATCGGTCATTGCCCTGAATATCTCATTTCCAACGGCAGCCGGTTCTCGTCGTGTGAAAGAGGAAAAATAGTCCCTTCTGGGGAGGGTTATAACAAAGTTGCCTTCCCCGAATTGAAGGATGGCTCCGATTTCCACCCTCTCCTCAGCAGTTGCCACCCTCCCGTGTGCGAAATAAGAAGCCGTTTGCAGATCTGTCTGGCTTAGCTCGTCCGCGAACACAATATTCGAATAGTTATCGGTAAAGAGCGCCGTGCCGGAGCCCAATCGCACGAGTGTCCGCGTGCGGCCCTTACTAGGGAGCGTCCCCCGATCGCTAAAATCGCTGTTCAGCGGGACGGAGTACGGAATTGCTCCTGGCGGCGTGTCATCCAGTTGCACTACAGTGACAAACCTCGAGTCATTAGTCTGCGGGTTTATTACAAGTATTTCCCTTTCGCCATTAAATGCTGTCCCTGCAACTTGACGCGCTGCGGCGTTAAACTGCTCGTTCGAGTTGCACCCCACACACATTGAGACATCCCACACGCTAGAGGAGTCTTGGGCCTGCGCTGTAGAAAGCGGGGCGAGAAGCGAAAGAGCAAGAGCGAAATACCTTTTCATCCTGAAATCTCCTTTTAAGTGAAATCCATCGATCTCGGGCCACGAATTTATGGCCCAAGGGCATTCTATGCCAGCTGGCATTAGATGTGCCTCGCTCGCCAAAAAAAGAGCTGGCACAGCGATGGCGAACACGCCCTTGTGCAGCGGACAGGTTGCGATGTAGAGAGGCGACGCTCGTGCCGTGGGTGTTCGTGTAAGGCGGTGAGGTGACAACGCGCCTGCCACTCGCTGTGAGGTCACCCTGAGCTAGCCACAATCTCGTCATCCACTCCTCCATGAGTCGAATTATTGCCGCGGCAGTTTAGCCCTTCCGGCCAAGCCGATCAGAGCTCGCCGAGTCCCTCCGCCTGGCCACCGGCGCCGACCTGCAGCAGGCGCAGGGTGTTGGTCGCGCCGTGGTGCTCCATGTGCTCGCCGCTGGTGAACACCAGCCGGTCACCCTCCTCGAGCATGCCGGCCTCGAACAGCTGCCGGATCGAGACCCGCGCGGCGTCGCGCGAGGCCAGGCCGCGGCTGTCGAAGTCGAACGGCAGCACCCCGCGCATCATTGTCATCTTGCAGCGCGTGCCCTCGTGCCGGGACAGCGCGAACAGCGGCGCCGGGGAGCGGAACCGCGACAGGAACCGGGCGGTGCCGCCGGACTCGGTCATCGCCACGATCGCGCGCACGCCGATGTGCTCGGACAGGAACATCGCCGCCATCGCGATCGCTTGGTCGGCCTTCTCCAGATTGCGCGGGGCCTGCTCGAAATCGGTATCGGCCTTGAACTGGCGCTCGGCACCCAGGCAGATGCGCACCATCGCCTCGACCGCCTTGACCGGATAGCGGCCGGCCGCGGTTTCGGCCGACAGCATCACCGCGTCGGTGCCGTCGATCACCGCATTGGCGACGTCGAGCACCTCCGCGCGCGTCGGGATCGGGCTTTCGACCATCGACTGCAGCATCTGGGTGGCGGTGATGACCACCCGGTTGCGCGCCAGCGACTCGCGGATGATCTTCTTCTGCAGGCCCGGCAGCTCGGCGTCGCCGATCTCCACGCCCAGATCACCGCGCGCGACCATCACCACGTCGCTGGCTTCGATGATCTCGACCAGGTTCTCGATCGCCTCGGCGCGCTCGATCTTCGACACCAGCGCGGCGTGGCTGCCCGCGGCCTGTGCGATGCGACGGGCGTCGTGCATGTCGGCGGCGTTGCGGCAAAAAGACACCGCGATGAAGTCCGCGCCCAGTTCGGCCGCCACCGCGATCAGTTCCTCGTCGCGCTCGGTCAGCGCACCCAGCGACAATCCGCCGCCCTGCTTGTTCAGTCCCTTTCGGTCCGACAGCGTGCCGTCGTTGAGCACCGTGCAGGCGATGCGCTCGCCCTCGACGGTGTCCACGCGCAGCTGCAGCAGCCCGTCGTCGAGCAGCAGGTGGTCCCCCGGCGCCACGTCGCCGGGCAGGCCGAGATAACTCACGCCGACCTGGTGCACGTCGCCCGGCGGCACATCATGGCTGGCGACCAGGTCGAAGCGCTCACCGGCGGTAAGTTCGACCCGCCCCCCGGCAAAACGGTCGATGCGGATCTTGGGTCCGGGCAGGTCGGCGAGGATGCCGACCTCGCGTCCGACCCGCTTGGCCGCCTCGCGCACCGCGGTCGCGCGCGCGATCTGCGAGGACGGATCGCCATGGGAGAAGTTGAGCCGGACCACATCGACCCCGGCGGCGAGGATCGCATCGAGCACGCCGGGCGCATCGGTGGCCGGCCCGAGGGTGGCCAGGATCTTGGTGCGGCGAGGATTGGCGGACATGTCAGAATTCCGTGAGCGCAGCTGCGCGCTGGCCAGCTCACGCTAGCACAGCCATCGCACCGTTCGAACGTCGTCGAAGCCGGAATCCAACGATGAACCACGCCCCTGCAAACGCGCCCGATGCGCCCGCCGCTGCGGCGCCCGACGACCTGCCGGTACTGACCGGAGAGCGCGTGCGCCTGCGCGGATTTTGTGAAGGCGACCTGCCCGATTTTTTTTCGGTGCACTCCGACCCCGCGGTCAACCGCTACTGGAGTTTCCCGGCCTGGACCGACATCGCGCAGGCGCGCGACTACTTCGCCGATGCGATCGCCGCGCGCGATGCGACGCGCATGCTGTGCTGGGTGATCGCCGAACGCGACAGCGACCGCCTGATCGGCGCCGCGACCCTGTGCGCGATCCATCGCGAGCAGGGCCGCGCCGAGATCGGGTACGCGCTGCGCTCCAGCCACTGGGGCCGCGGCTATGCGCACGAAGCCCTGCAGCTGGTGCTCACCCACGCGTTCGACGGCCTGGCACTGCGGCGTGTCGAGGCCGACATCGATCCGCGCAACCGGGCCTCGTGCCGGCTGGCCGAGCGTCTGGGTTTCGTCCGCGAAGGCCTGCTGCGCGAACGCTGGCAGGTGGCTGGCGAACTGTGCGATTCGGCGCTGTATGGGTTGCTGGCGCGGGAGTGGCGCGCCGTAGTGACGCGCGATCAGGCAGCGAGCAGTGCCGGCAGTTGTGCGGGGCTCGCCACCAGGTGATCGGCGCCGGCGGCGAGCAATTCCGGCTCGCCGCCGAAGCCCCACAGCACGCCGATGTTGCGCATGGCGTGGTGGCGCGCACCTTCGATGTCCATGCGGCGGTCGCCGATCATCCAGCAGTCCGCCGGCGCCAGCGCCAGCCGCTGCAGCGCCTCGCCGATGAGCTCGGGCTTGTCGCTGAGCCGCCCGTCCAGGGTCGCGCCGATCACGTCCACGAAGCGATGCCCGAACGGCAGGTGGTCGATGATCTTGCGCGCATGCGGTTCGTTCTTCGCCGTGACCACCACCAGACGATGTCCGGCGGCGTGCAGTGCCTCGATGACCCCATCGATGCCCGGATACGGCTCGTGCTCGGCCCAGCCATGGCGCTCGAACCGCTCGCGGTAATGCTCCACCGCGTGCTCGACATGCGCGGGATCCTCGAACAGCGGTCCGAAACTGGCACGCAGCGACGGCCCGATCCAGCGGCGCAGTTCGGTTTCCGACGGCACCGGTTGCTGCATCTGCGTCAGCGCGTGGGCGACACAGCGGGTGATGCCGACCGCGGAGTCGATCAGGGTGCCGTCGAGGTCGAACAACAGGGTGGTCATACGTAGCCCACTCACTTTTTTTATTCCCTCTCTGGATCTGTTCCCCTCTTGGAAAAGAGGGGTTGGGGGAGATTTGCCTTGGCTTTGTGGAGGGAGACGAAGCAACAGCAACAGCGAATCTCCCCTAGCCCCTCTTGCCGAAGAGGGGAATCAATCAGCCGCCGCGCCGCTTCAACGCCGTGACCGCCGGCAGCTCCTTGCCTTCGAGGAACTCCAGGAAGGCGCCGCCGCCGGTGGAGATGTAGCTGACCTCAGCGGCGATGCCGTACTTGTCGACCGCCGCCAGGGTGTCGCCGCCGCCGGCGATCGAGAACGCGTCGCTCGCGGCGATCGCGCGGGCCAGTGTCTCGGTGCCTTGGCCGAACGCGTCGAATTCGAATACCCCAACCGGCCCGTTCCAGACCACCGTGCCGGCGTGCCTGATCAGTTCGGCGTAGCGCGCGGCGGTGTGGGAAGATCGCGGGCACCTGCAGGCCTGGCCGTCCGGTGCCGGCCTGCCAGTCGGCGAGCAGGTCGCGGACCCGCTCGGACAGGGCGAGCAGCGACTCGCCGCCGTGCTCCGCGAACGCCGGGTCGGTGCGCCAGGCGAGCAGGTCGAGCTCGCCCAGCGGCCGGCCGGTCCAGTTCCCCAGGTGCCACGGGCCGAGCCGCGGGTCGACCGGTGCACCCGGCAGGCGGCAGCGCCGCGCTGGCGAGGTGACGACACGGCCGGAACGGCCCAGCCAGCCGGTGAGGTCCGGCAGCGCTGCAACGGCCGGCTCGTCCGCGGGCACCACCGCACTGCGGGTCGCCGTCGTGCCCGAATGGCGGACCAGCAGCAGCCGCAGTCGGTTCAGACGGGCAACCGGGCGGGCCGCTCCGGCACCGCCGGCCGCTCCCCTCGCAGGGTGAGCGCGGCGAACACCGCGCCGAGCAGGGCGTAGAGCAGCGCCAGCAGACCCAGCGAGCGGACCCGGAAGTCGTAGACCAGCGCTGCG
>JAHWKC010000194.1 GCA_019348095.1 Pseudomonadota bacterium
ATCCGCGCGCACGATCGGTGACGTGATCGGCAAGTACCACCCGCATGGCGACAGCGCCTGCTACGAGGCGATGGTGCTGATGGCGCAGCCGTTCTCGTACCGCTACCCGCTGGTCGAGGGCCAGGGCAACTTCGGCTCCAGCGACGACCCCAAATCGTTCGCGGCGATGCGCTACACCGAGTCCAAGCTCACGCCCATCGCCGAGGTGTTGCTGGGCGAACTCGCCCATGGCACGGTCGACTGGGACCCGAACTTCGATGGCACGCTGGAGGAGCCCTCGTGGATGCCGGCGCGCCTGCCGCACCTGCTGCTCAATGGCACCACCGGCATCGCGGTCGGCATGGCCACCGACGTACCGCCGCACAACCTCAACGAGATCGTCAGCGCCTGCGTCCGGCTGCTGGAGGACCCCGACGCCACCACCAGCGACCTGTGCGAGCACGTGCTTGGTCCGGACTATCCGACCTCTGCTGAGATCATCACCCCGCGCGCCGACCTGATCCAGATGTACGAGACCGGCCTTGGCAGCGTGCGCGTGCGCGCCCTGTACGAGAAGGACGGCACCAACATCGTCATCCACGCGCTGCCGTACCAGGCCTCGCCGGGCAAGATCATCGAGCAGATCGCCAGCCAGATGCGGGCCAAGAAGCTGCCGTGGCTGGAGGACCTGCGTGACGAGTCCGACCACGCCAACCCGACCCGCCTGGTACTGATCCCGCGCAGCAACCGGGTCGACACCGAGCAGCTCATGGGGCACCTGTTCGCGACCACGGACCTGGAAAAGAGCTACCGGGTCAACATCAACGTGATCGGCCTGGACGGCCGCCCGCAGGTCAAGGGGCTCAAGGCGTTCCTCGCCGAGTGGCTGCTGTTCCGCACCAATACCGTGACCCGCCGCCTGACCCATCGCCTGGATAAGGTCGAGCGCCGACTGCACCTGCTGGAAGGCCTGCTGGTCGCGTTCCTCAACCTCGATGAAGTGATCCGCATCATCCGCAGCGAGGACGAGCCCAAACCCGTCTTGATGCAGCGTTTCAAGCTCAGCGAGGAGCAGGCCGACTACATCCTGGAAACCAAGCTGCGCCAGCTCGCGCGACTGGAGGAAATGAAGATCCGCGGCGAGCAGGCCGAGCTCGCCGGCGAGCGCGACAAGCTGATCGCAACCCTCGGCAGCAAGGCCAAGCTCAAGAAGCTGGTCAAGGACGAACTGCTGGCCGACGCGAAAAAGTTCGGCGACGCTCGGCGCTCGCCGCTGGTCGCGCGCGGGGCGGCGCAGGCGCTGTCGGAGACCGAGCTGGTGCCGAGCGAGCCCATGACCGTGGTGCTCAGCCAGAAGGGCTGGGTGCGCGCGGCCAAGGGGCATGAAGTCGACGCGGCATCGCTGAGTTACCGCGAAGGCGACGGCGTGCTCGCCGCGGTGCGTTCGCGCAGCACCCAGCAGGTCGCGTTCCTGGATTCGACCGGGCGCGCGTACTCGACGATCGTGCACGGCCTGCCTTCGGCGCGTGGCAACGGCGAGCCGCTGACCGGCCGCTTCTCGCCGGCACCGGGCGCCTCGTTCCAGGCCCTCGCCAGCGGCGAGTCCGACACCCGCCTGGTGCTGATGTCGAGCCACGGCTACGGCTTCGTGACCCGCTTCGAAAACCTCACCGGCCGCCAGAAAGCCGGCAAGGCGATGCTGTCGCTGAGCGCCGGGGCGAAGGTGATCCAGCCGGCAGCGGTGACCGACGTCGGCCAGGACCGGGTGGTGGTCGCCACCAGCGCCGGCCACCTGCTGGCGTTCCCGGTCAGCGACCTGCCGGAGCTCGACAAGGGCAAGGGCAACAAGCTGATCGACATCCCTAGGGCCAAGCTCGGCACCGAACGGGTGATCGCGGTGGCGGTGGTCTCCCCCGGCGGCAGCCTGAGCGTGCAGTCCGGCGCAAGGACCATGACCTTGAGCTGGAAGGATCTGGATGGCTACGTCGGCAGCCGCGCCACGCGCGGTGGACTGTTGCCGCGGGGTTGGCAAAAGGTCGACGGCCTCAGCATCGAGTAACACGCGAGCGCCCTCGCGCGCGGCGGTCGCCTCGCTCGGCCCCTCTTTGGAGAGAGGGGCCGGGGGAGATTTGCTTCTGCTCGCTAGTGAGGCAGCAGCTCATTTCCGCGCTCCTTGCCGCCACTCCTGCCGAGCCACCGCGCGCACCTCGCGTGCACCCGTTGTGTTACCGCAGAACTTTCGGCAGGCTCCCGATGACCGCCGGGAATGGGCCAGGAGGCACGACTTCAATGGAGACTGATATGCACCGCACGTGCTCGTCCCGCAACACCGTCCGTCGCGCAGCGCTGGCCGCCGCCCTGCTGGCCGTCCTTGGCACGTCAGCATGGGCCCGCGACCCGGCCGTCCACGCAGTACGCCTCGCCCTGCAGGGCCCCGATGCCGACGCGGCGGTTGCCGCAGGCGAGCACGCCGTCGCTGCGCGCCCGAAGGACACCGAAGCCTGGTACTACGCCGGGCAAGCCTATGGGCGCATGGCCATGGAGGCGAGCCTGCTGCGCAAGCCGGGCTGGGCGATCAAGACGCGCGATGCGTTCCAGGCAGCGGCGAGGCTGGACCCGGACCACCTGGGCGCCCGCGAGGGGCTCGTGCAGTTCTACACGCTGGCGCCGGGCTTCATGGGAGGCGGCAAGGACAAGGCCGCCGCCGAGATCGCAAGCTTTTCCGAGCGCAGCCCAGCCGGCGGCCACTATCTTCGCGCCCTTACTCTGGAAGGCGCTGCAGCCGAGCGCGAACTGCGCGCCGCAGTGCGGGTGGCGCCTGGAGAATCCCGCTACCGCCGAGCACTCATCGGGCTGCTCGATCACACGGACCAAGCGGCCGCGGCATCGGCGGTGCTCGAGGACGGGCTGGCCCGCTCGCCCGAGGATGCAAGATTGCTGTACACCCTCGGCCGCCGCGCTGCCATCAGTGGCGATTCGATCGACGCGGGCATCGCCGCGCTGGAGCGCGTGATCGCGATGGGCAAGTCACTGCCCGACGACGTATCCATCGGTGGCGCGTACTGGCGCCGCGGCCAACTGCTGGAAAAACGCGGACAGTCCCACGATGCGCTCGCCGACTACCGCCGCAGCGCCGCGCTCGAACCCGGACTTGAGGCAGTCAGGAAGGACATCGCGCGGCTGACTGCCAGCGGCAAATAGACCCGGGCCGCTCACAGCTCGGACCGGCCTGGAGCGGCTAGGCGACGGGATCACGTACGCCCCGCGAGGCGCGGATCCGCCTGCTAGGCGCGGAGCTGAAGACCGGCGTTCGGCCGGGGCGGTCACCATCAACAGTGCCTCGCCAGGAGCAACGATCGCTTCGGCAAAGGGCCCGTCTGAGCAGCTCGAGTCTCGCTGCCGCGGATGTGGATAGCTGGCCGGCTTCGAAAGCACTGCGGAGGTTGGAGTCTTCACTGGGCACCGGTCGCGGTTGACGCCGCTCCTACAAGCAGCGCGGGGTAGAACGTCCTTGATGGCGGCGGACCGTCCAGCTCCGGTCATCGGCTAAGCTCGCGGCGGGGGGAATTCATGATCCGAAGATTCACACGTGGCGCTCTGCTCGTGCTGGCGCTGCTCCTGCTGAGTGCTGTGCTGGTGGCCGCGACGGCCTGGTGGCTGCTGCGCGGCAGCCTGCCGGTGCTGGATGGCGAGCTCGCCGTGCACGGCTTGGCCGCTCCTGTGAGCATCGAGCGCGATGCCCTGGGCGTGGTCACCATCGAGGCGGCCAGCCAGGCCGACGCGATGCGCGCCCTCGGCTACGTGCATGCGCAGGAGCGCTATTTCGAGATGGACCTGATGCGCCGCACCGCCGCAGGCGAACTGGCCGCCCTGCTTGGCGCCGTCGCGCTGGAGACCGATCGGAAACGCCGGGTGCACCGCATGCGTGCGCGGGTGAGCGAGCACCTCGACGCCATCCTCGGCGAGCAACGCCCCATGGCGCAGGCGTACGTCGAGGGCGTCAACGCCGGCCTGGCCGATCTGGACACCCGGCCCTGGCCGTACCTGTTGCTGCGCGTGCAGCCGGAGCCGTGGCAATTGGCGGACTCGGCATTGACCGGCTATGCGATGTACTTCGACCTGCAGGATGAACGTAACGCACGCGAGCTGGCGCTGTGGCGGATGCGGCCGCACCTGCCGCCGGCGCTGTTCGCGCTGCTCACCCATGACGGCAGCCGCTGGGATGCACCATTGATCGGCGCCGCACGCGGCGATGCGGTGCTGCCGGACGCGGTGCAGGTCGACCTGCGCACGTTGCCGGCCCCGCAGGATCCCGATCCGCCCGCACTGCCGCCCCCGCCAGTCACCGGCAGCAACAACTTCGCCGTCTCCGGCGCACTGACCCGCGACGGCCGCGCGATCGTCGCCGACGACATGCACCTGGGCCTGCGTGCGCCGAACATCTGGTTCCGCGCGCGGCTGCGCTATCCCGACCCGCGCGCGCCCGGCGGGCACGTCGACGCGAGCGGCTTCACCCTGCCGGGGCTGCCCGCGGTGGTGGTCGGCAGCAATGGCCATGTGGCGTGGGGCTTCACCAACAGCTACGGCGATTTCCTCGATTGGCAGCTCCAGCCCGCTTGCGATGCACAGGACCGGGCCTGCCCAGCGATCACCACGACGCGCGAGATCATTGAAGTCGCAGGCGCGGAGGACGTCGTGTTGCCGGTCCAGGAGACACGCTGGGGCCCGATCCTGCATCGCGAGCCTGACGGCGGCACGCTGGCGTTGCGCTGGGCGGCCCACCTGCCCGGCTCGCTGACGCTGGGCTTGAGCGAGTTCATGCACGCCGGCTCGCTCGACCAGGCGCTGCAGGCGGCCGATGGCGCCGGCATCCCGACTCAGAACCTGGTGATTGGCGACAGCAATGGCAGGATCGCGTGGCGGCTGCTCGGCCCGTTGCCGCAAGGCACGGAAGGCTGCCCGAGCGGGCAGCTCGTCGCCGGCACTGCGCCCGAGCACGCGCCGGCCGAGCGCGCGCCGCCCGCGCATGCGTCGCTGCAGCCCGATGTCGACCAGCCCTGCGAGCCGTGGTCCCTGACC
>JAHWKC010000195.1 GCA_019348095.1 Pseudomonadota bacterium
CTGGACCATTTCAAGGCGATCAACGACGGCTTCGGGCACGAGGCCGGCGATGCGGTGCTGGTGCAGTTCTCCGATCTGGTGCGCAGCTCCACGCGCAAGGGCGATCGTTTCTTCCGGCTCGGCGGCGAGGAATTCGCGCTGTTGCTTCCCGGTGCGGACATCGACGCGCTGCGCGACATCACCGAGCACCTGCGTGCCAGCGTGGAACGCGCCGTACGGTGCGACGATCGGCCGGTCACCATCTCGATCGGGGCGACGCCGCTGGCCGCCGGCGAATCCGCCAGCAGTTGGTTGAGCCGCGCCGACAGCGCGATGTACCTGGCCAAGGGCGAAGGGCGCAACCGCGTGGTCGTGGTCGACAATGACGGCGAGGTGCCGCCGCGCGTGCTGCGCTAGCGTCCGCCGCGTGATCTTCGGGGGACCGGGGCTCTGAGCAGTCGCGCAAAGCGCCAGGCGCGGCATGAGACGCGTGCCTCGTGGCGCCGGTATTGCTACTGTCGGGCGCTGACCATCCGACCTGGAGCTCCGCATGTTCCGCCATCCCGCTTTCGGCGCCGTGGCCTGCCTGATCGCCCTAACGCCCGCCGCCGCGCACGCGCAAAACGCCGCGGCCCCGGCCGGACCGCCGGCCGAGGTGCCGCTGCTGCATGCCATCGGCACCGCGCCCTCGGCGCAGCGCATCGAAGCCGACATCCGCACCCTGGTCGGCTTCGGCACCCGCCATACGCTGTCTGAGACCGAGTCCGAGACCCGCGGCATCGGCGCCGCACGGCGCTGGATCTTCGCCGAGTTCGAGCGCATTTCGGCCGACTGCGGCGGCTGCCTGGAGGTCAGTTACGTCAGCGACGTGATCCAGGGCGAGACGCGCATTCCCGACCCGGTCGAGGTGGTCAGCGTGATCGCGGTCCAGCGCGGCAACCAGGACCCCGGCCGCCACGTGATCATGAGCGGCGACATCGATTCTCGCGTCAGCGACGTGATGAACTTCACCGACGACTCGCCGGGCGCCAACGACAACGCCTCCGGCGTGGCCGGCACGCTGGAAGCGGCGCGGGTGCTGAGCCAGCACCGGTTCGGCGCGACCATCGTCTACGCCGCGCTGAGCGGCGAGGAGCAGGGCCTGTTCGGCGGCAAGGTGCTGGCCGACTACGCCAGGGCCCAGGGCTGGCGCGTGGAGGCGAACCTCAACAACGACATCGTCGGCAACAGCCGCGGCCAGAGCGGCGTGGTCGACAACACCCACGTCCGCGTTTTCGCCGAAGGGACAAAGGCCGTGGAGACGCCCGAGCAGGCCAGTCGCCGGCGCTACAACGGCGGCGAGGTCGACAGTCCCTCGCGCAACCTCGCGCTACATCGACCGCATGGCCGACACCTACGTGCCCAACCTTGACGTGATGATGATCTACCGGCTGGACCGTTTCGGGCGCGGCGGCCACCACCGGCCGTTCAACGATCTCGGCTACCCGGCGGTGCGGATCATGGAAACCCACGAGCACTATGACCGCCAGCACCAGGACCTGCGCACCGAGACCAACGCCGACGGACAGCGCATCGTCTATGGCGACACCATCGAGGGGGTCGATTTCGACTACGCCGCCAAGCTGACCGCGCTCAACGCGGTCACGCTGGCCGGGCTGGCCGCCGCCCCGCCGCCGCCGGCGCAGGTGACCATCGAAGGCGCGGTCAGTGCCGACACCACCCTGCGCTGGACCCGCCCCGGCGCGGCGCAGGCGCCGGACCTGGCCGGCTACAAGGTCCACTGGCGGCTGACCACCGAACCGCAATGGACCCGCAGCGTGTTCGTCGGCGACGTCACCGAACACACGCTGGAGAACGTGGTGATCGACAACTACTTCTTCGGCGTCTCGGCGGTGGCCAAAGACGGCAGCGAAAGCCCGGTGGTGTTCCCGGGCGCGGCCGGCAGCTTCGGCGGCTACCAGGCCGAGTCCGGCCAGTAGGCTGGAGAGGATGGCGGCGCGGCCGGTCCCCCGGGGCCGGCCAGCCACCAACAGATGGCCGCGCTTGACCGGCCCGGCGGAACTTCATTTTTCTTCGACCGTGGCGGGAGGAGACTGGCATTTCCCCCCGCACCGAGATACCGCCATGAAAACCGCCGTTTCGATCTCCCTTGCGCTCACCATCGCCGTGGCCACCGCCGCCTGCATGACCGACTCACGGACGATGGAGCCTGCAAACGCAGCCCCGATGATGGCTGGCGGCCAGAACACCGCCGTGCCCCCGGCCAGCGCCGAACGTCCCGAAGAGCCCCGGGACAAGCTCAAACGCATCCACATGCAGGAGCTGGACAAGAACCTCGACGGCTTCATCACGCCCGATGAGCTCGATTCCAACCATGTGCTCGGCATGAACTTCGCCACCTACGACACCGACGGCGACGGCCGCATCAACGAATTCGAATTCTTCGACTACGTCGACGCCAATACCGTCGAGTGAAGCCCGGCAGCAGCCGGTGATTCCGCTGCCGCACTGATGACGGCGCCTCCCAGCGGTCGGCTGAAGCACAGGGCGACCGCACCCGGGATCTGAAAGACCGAACATGCCGATCCCCAAGCCGGCTGCTGGAGCCCGACGGTGCGCGCTTGGCGGCCCTGGTTTCTGGACGTCGCCCCGAGCTGCCTAAACTGAGCTTGAACCCTCGACCGCTCGCCGTCCCATCGTCGCCGCGGGCGGGTGTTCTGCCGCTCCGAGGTGCCGATCGCCAGGCCGGGCATCGCAAGCTGTGACCGCAATCGCAGACCTCCGCGCGGCGCCGGCGTTAGATGGCCGCACGAGGAGGCACGACCATGATCAACGCAAACAAGTCGACCCAGCCCGACCGGTTGGAGCGTGTCGCGCGGGGACTGCTGGCGCTCGCCCTGATCACCGCCGTCAGCTGGGCATGGACCAACGACGGCGGCCTCGGCTGGGAGTTCCTGGGCCGCCTGCGGGGCTGAGCCAGCCGCCGGGCCGGCGTCGCGCCAGCCGGTCGGCGTCATCTCATCAAGCCCAGTTCCCGGCCGGGTGGAGGGTCGACGCTGGCATGCGCGCCGGCCGCCCCGCGCCGGCGACGACGTGCCGGGCACAGGCAGGCCTCCATGCTGCGGCAATGACCGAACCCGATGCGATCGTTATCGGCGGCGGTATCGCCGGGCTCGCGTGCGCATTGGCGCTGGGCGACGCCGGCCTGCGGGTCACCCTGTTGGAACAAAGCGACAGTCTCGGGGGGCGCGCGCGCAGCTGCACCGCCGCGGAGACCGGCGATCGGATCGATCTCGGTCCGCACATCATGCTGACGGAGTACCGCAACATGCTCCGCCTGCTGGGCCAGCTGGGCACGCGCGACCGCGTCGTGTGGCAGCAGCAGCAACTGCTGACCCTGGTGGGCCGGCCGCACCCGGTGACCGTCCGGGTGCACCGGCTGCCGGCGCCGCTGCATCTGCTGCCAAGCTTGCTCGGGGTCCCTCAGGTCTCACTTCGGGACCTGGCCTCGAACGCACGACTGTTCTGGCGCGTCGCGCGCCTGGGTCGCGCCGATGCCTTGCGGCTGGACGACACCAGCGCGGAGGATTGCCTGCGCGCGATGGGCGTGAGCGAGCGCTTCATCGAATGGTTCTGGCGCTCCGCGGCGATGACGGTCATGAACGTGCCGCTGGAGCGGTGCTCGGCCGGCGCCCTGCTTGGCTTCTTCCGCTATCTGATCGGCACCAGCGGCTTCCAGGTGGGCTTCGCCGGCGAGGGCCTGGGCGACCTGTTCGCGCCGCCGGCGCTGCGCCGGATCGAAACGGTCGGCGGCAGCGTGCGCCTGCACACCCGGGTGGTGCGCCTGACCGGCACCGACCGCGCGGCCTGCGGTGTACGGCTGGCCGACGGCAGCGAGTTGCGCGCGCGCTGGTGCGTCGCCGCGGTGCCGCCGTCGTGCCTAGCGCCGCTGCTGCCCGAAAGCTGGGCGGCGCGCCATGCCATGATCGGCGATCTGGCGAGTTTCGCCCCCAGCCCCTACATCAGCAGCTACCTGTGGTTCGACCGAAAGCTCACGCGCGAGCGCTTCTGGTCGAAGGTGTGGTCGCCAGACACCCTGAACTACGACTTCTACGACCTGTCCAACATCCGCCCGGGCTGGTCCGAACGCGGATCGGTCATCGCCAGCAACATCATCCACAGCCAGCGCGCCGAGCATCTGAGCGATGAGCAGATCGTCGCGGCGACCGTGCGCGAGCTGGCCGAGTTCGTCCCCGAAGCGGAGCAGGCGCGCGTGGTCCATGCGCGCGTCCACCGCATACCCATGGCGATACCCGCGCCGTATCCCGGATCCGAGCAGCGGCGACCGGCCACCACGACCCCCATCGAGGGGCTGCTGCTGGCCGGGGACTGGGTGCGCACCGGTCTGCCGGCGTCGATGGAGAGCGCGGTACGCGCCGGCTGGCTTGCGGCCGAGCAGGTACTGGCGGCCGCCAATCGGCCGCGGCAACTGGTGTGTCCGCTACCGCCGATGCAAGGGCTGGTCCGCCTGGTCGGGGGCCGCGCGGCGCGCTGACGCGGCCACTGCTGGGGGTGGGGGCGGGGCGGTGGCGATACTTACCTGGCTACCCGCACTTGGAATACCCGCAGTTCAGGCAGGTCGCACATCCGTCCATGATCACGATCGCCTTGGCGCTGCACTTGTGGCACATGCTGGCCGAGGGCGGGAATGACACGCCGCCGTCGCCGGTGACTTCCAGGTCCTCCTCGCGCGGCGCGTCGGCGACCTTCGGCTCCGGGAACAGGTCATTGCCTAGGTCAGCTTTTTTTTTTGAAGTCAGCTGCGCATACGCGGCGCGCTTCTCGGCGATCAGCGCGCGCTGGGCATCGCTCATTTCCGGGTCGTGCATCAGGCCGATCGACTTGCCGAAGCCGTTGAAGACTTCGGCCGCCGCCGGCACCTTCGCGGCGAAGGTATCCTCCCCATGCGGCAGGATCGCCGTCACGCCGGTCCGCACCGGCCCCTCGCCGCGCACCAGCGGCCCGGCGCCGCGCACGATCGTCGCGTGCCCCACCAGCACACCGGGGACA
>JAHWKC010000196.1 GCA_019348095.1 Pseudomonadota bacterium
GGGTGCGGTTGACAGGGCCGATTCGAGGCGGGCGGTGACACACTTCCTGGGCGATGGGGACGTTCGTAGGGCGCCGGCGTGATCTGCGTGAGGCACGCGACGTGCTCGATGCGGTGCTCCAGGAAGGCGCGCGCTTCAACGAGACGGTGCTGGCGCCGCTCAATGCCATCGGCGACCAGGTCGGTTGCAGCCATGACAAAGCCACCGGCGCGGTCACCACGCCGCCGGGCTTCAAGCAGGCGTATGCGCAGTACGTGGAAGGCGGCTGGGCCGGGCTGACATCGCCGGTCGAGTTCGGCGGGCAAGGCCTGCCGCTGGCCGCGGGGGTGCCGCTCAAGGAAATGATCGATGCGGCCAACCTGGCCTGGGGCAACTTCCCGCTGCTCTCGCACGGCGCGACCGAGGCGCTGCAGCAACACGGCGATGCGTGGCAGCGCGAGATGTTCCTGAAGCCACTGGTCGAGGGCCGCTGGACCGGCACCATGTGCCTGACCGAACCGCATTGCGGCACCGACCTGGGCCTGCTGCGCACCCGCGCCGAACCGCAGGCCGATGGCAGCTACGCGGTCACCGGGACCAAGATCTTCATCACCGCGGGCGAGCACGACTTCACCGACAACATCCTGCACCTGGTGCTGGCGCGCCTGCCCGACGCCCCGGCCGGCAGCAAGGGGATCTCGCTGTTCATCGTGCCGAAGGTGCGGGTCGAGCAGGACGGGGCGCTGGGCGCCGCCAACGCGGTGCGTTGCGGCAGCATCGAGCACAAGATGGGCATCCACGGCTCGGCCACCTGCGTGATGAATTTCGACGATGCGCAGGGCTACCTCGTCGGCCAGCCGCACAAGGGCCTGATGGGCATGTTCACCATGATGAACACTGCGCGGCTGGCGGTCGGGCTGCAGGGACTCGGGCTGTCGGACCGCGCCTACCAGAACGCGCTGGCGTACTCACGCGAGCGTCTGCAGATGCGCGCGCTGTCGGGTGCGAAGTGCCCCGACAAGCCGGCCGATCCGATCATCGTCCACCCCGACGTGCGCCGCATGCTGCTGACCTGCAAGGCGCTGGTCGAGGGCGGCCGGGTGATGGGCTACCACGGCGCGCTGCTGGTCGACATCGCCCGCCATGCGCCGGATGCCCTCGAGCGCGAGCAGGCCGACGCGCTGCTGGGTTTCATGACGCCGATCGTCAAGGCCTGCCTGACCGAATGGAGCGTGGAATGCACCTACCACGCACTGCAGTGCTTCGGCGGCCACGGCTACATCGCCGAGCACGGCATGGAGCAACTCGCGCGCGACGCCCGCATCACCACCCTGTACGAAGGCACCACCGGTATCCAGGCGCTGGACCTGCTCGGCCGCAAGGTCGTGCAGCAGCAGGGCGCCGGCCTGCGGGTGTTGCTCGGCATGGTCGAGACGTTCTGCAACGAGCACCAGGGCAATGCCGCGGTGGCGGAGTTTGTCGGCCCGCTGCGCGAGAAGGCCGCGCAATGGCAGCAGCTCACGCGCGACATCGGTCGACGCGCGGGGACCGATGCCGACGAAATCGGTGCGGCGGCATACGACTACCTGATGTACTCGGGCTATGTCGCGCTGGCTTACTGGTGGGCGCGCAGCGTCGCCGCCAGCGAAGCCTCCGCGCAGTCGGCACGGCTCAAGGCCGGCAAGCGCGAAACCGCGCGCTTCTATTTCGCCCGCCTGCTGCCACGCACTCTGACCCACGCGGCGGGGATGGCCGGCGATGCAAGCACCTTGCTCGCCCTCGACGCCGACGGCTTCTCGCCGTGACCGGACAGGTCTGGGACCGTCCGCGCGCTGGGGCAAGAGCTATTTGACGCGGATCAACTCGGATCAAAACGGATAAGGCAGAAGCACGATCGGCATGGCTTCGCTCTGTCCGTGTTTGATCCGCGTAAATCCGTGTCAGAAAACTCATCCTGCCAAGGCGAGGCGGGATCGAGGGATCGCCGCGGTGGGCGCAAAGAGCGGGCCCGATGACCGCGCCCGCTCCGCGTTACCCAAACGGCAACGAAAAGCGTATAAGCTCGGCTTCCAATGGAGACCGACCGAGCCACGCGGCGCCTGGTCCAGGCCGTCAGCCTCGCCGACACCCTGCGGCGCGGCGCGGCTGCTCTCCGGCTCGCTCCGGATTTACGTTCGCAGCCGGTTCCCTGCCACCCTCTGGAACGCCTGAACTCGGTGCGCCTGCTGTCGCTGGATGCGCACGGCCGCGTGCTCGACTGGATCAACTGGCAGGATGCGGCCTGCCTGTACGCACGCGGCGCGGTGTCCTGGACCCTCGGTGACCCCTGCCTGCAGGTCCACGGCGGTAGCAACCGGATCACCGGCGAGCAGAGCCTGATCGAGCTGCACCCGATCGTCGCCGCGCGCGGCCATGCGCGGGCACGCGCGCTCGACCCGACGCCTTCGCTGACCAACGCCGCATTGTTCGCGCGCGACAGCTACCTGTGTCTGTACTGCGGCCATTCGTTCCATCGCCCGCAACTCACCCGTGACCACGTCAAGCCGGTCTCCAAGGGTGGCCGCGACATCTGGGAGAACGTGGTCGCCGCCTGCTTCGGCTGCAACTCCCGCAAGGGCAACCGCACCCCGCAGCAGGCCGGCATGCCGCTGCTGGCAGTGCCATACCGACCGAGCTGGATCGAGCACCTGATCCTGTCCAACCGCAACATCCTGGCCGACCAGATGGCATTCCTGCGCAACCAGCTGCCCAGGAACGCGCGTTCGCACGCCTGAGTTTCCGCCCGGTGCTGCCGCGCTGCCCGGGTACGGCCGGGATCCACCCACCCGCGTCACTTCCCGGCGCCTGGCGTCCGCCCACCGGCCGCCTGGTGACGGCGCATCCGCAAATCTGCGAGCCGATGTCGCGCATGCGTTGACGCACGCCCCGAGCTCCGCAACACTCGGCACCACTGCGATCACGGATCCCACAATGCCCCTATCCCTTGGCCTGACGGGCATGGACCCGGCCACCGAGTCCGAACTCCAGAGCGCGTTCACCGACGCCAACGCGCGCCTGGGCAGCCGCTGGCGATTGCTAACCGACAGCGAGGCCGACTACGTCATCGTCGACATGGACAGCATGTACGGGCCGATGAGCTGGTTGCGCCTGCATGCCGCCGGCAAGCAGGTGATCGGACTGACCGATGCCGCCCGCACCCAGGCCGATTTCCGGCTGACGCGGCCGTTCGACAGCGACAGCATGGGCGAGCTGCTGCAGTCGCTGGCCGGCCATGCCGGCGAAGAACTCGGCCACGCCGCCCCACCGGCGGGAATGACGCCGGCGCCGCAGCCGCAGGACGAATTGCCCGAAGAACTGCCCCATGCCGCGATCGAAGAAGACGACGCGCCGGTCGAGCCCGGCTCGGCCGCAGCCGGGTCGCTGCTGCCGGAGCTGGCGATGCCGGAGCACCCGTCGGCCATGCCGCCGGCAGCCAACATCAGCGCACCCGCCACCGCTTCGGGGGAATCGCCCGCCACGCTGACCGACCACGCGGGTGCCGCCGAAGCGGTCCGTGCCGACGCGCAACCGGCCACGCTGGCCGAGTGGATATCCTCGGGCAAGCTCAGCGGCCGTCTGCGCTACCGGCGTGACGACGCCGCACTGCTGCTGGACACCAAAGCGCGCCAGTACTTCGCCGGTGCCACCACGCTCAAGCCGCTGGCGCCGCTGTTCCAGGGCAGCGTGGTCGAGGACGACTTCGAGCCGGTGGACGAGGCCGACTGGGGCCGCGAGACCGCCGCGATCGGCGCCCCCCAGCCGCTGCAGCGCCTGATCTGGTTTGGTGCGCTGCTCGCCGGCGGCGGCCAGCTGGTCGCCGGGTTCGACCCGGAGGGCCGCTATCACATGCTCAAGTGGCCGCAGACCGAGCGCGAATACCCGAAGCACTTCCGGGTGGCCACCGCGATGATGAAGGGCCCGGCGACCATCGAGGAAATCGCGCAGGCCAGTGGCGTGCCGGCACCGGACGTCGCCGACTTCGTCAATGCCAACCTGGCGACCGGCTTCGCCGACGCCTTCCAAGAGCCGGAGCCGGAGGTCGAGCCGAGCAAGCCCAGCGGCCTGTTCGGTCGCTTGCGCGGGCGGTGAGGCAGGCAGTGCAGTCGGCGGCTGCGCCGCCTGTGAGTTGTCCGCTGCGCTAAGTGTAAGTCGGCCGCTCGGCGGCCTGTAAACGGGAACAGCAGAAGCGGGAGGCTCTGCTTTCACCGCCCACCATTCACGATTCACCGTTCACCACGCATGCTCGTGGCCTTGCCCCGTCCCGATGCCGGCGGGACAATAGCGAACTGCCGTCCGATGCCGTATTGATGATCGATCCGCAACGCTATCCACGCTTGTCCCGCATCGCCGTCCCCGCTGACCTGCGCCAGTTTGCGGAAGACGAGTTGCCGGCGATCGCCGACGAGTTGCGCGCCTACCTGATCGAGCAGGTCGCCCAGTCCGGCGGCCATTTCGGCGCGGGGCTGGGCGTGATCGAGCTGACGGTGGCGCTGCATTGGCTGTACCAGACGCCGGTCGATCGCCTGGTGTGGGACGTCGGCCACCAGTGCTACCCGCACAAGATCCTCACCGGCCGCCGCGACCAGATCCACACGGTCAAGCAGAAGGATGGCCTGGCGCCGTTTCCAAAACGCGAGGAGTCGCCGTACGACACCTTCGGCGTCGGCCACAGCTCGACCTCGATCTCGGCTGCGCTCGGCATGGCGATCGCGCTGCAGCGGGCCGGCGACGCAGGCCCCACCGCGGTGCCCAAGGTGGTGGCGGTGATCGGCGATGGCGCGATGACCGCCGGCATGGCGTTCGAGGCGCTCAACCATGCCGGCGGCATGGACCCCGAGCCGGACCTGCTGGTGGTGCTCAACGACAACCAGATGTCGATCTCGGAGAACGTCGGCGGACTGACCCAGATGCTGGGCCGCCTGACCGGCAGTCGCACGCTGAACGCGCTGCGCGAGGGCGGCAAGAAGCTGCTCGGCGACAAGAACAAGCCGGCGGCGAAATTCGTGCGGCGCTGGGAGGAGCACT
>JAHWKC010000197.1 GCA_019348095.1 Pseudomonadota bacterium
ACCAGCAGGTTCTCGACACCGGCGCCCATCGCCACCAGGAACATCCGCTCCTCGGCCCGCGACCGCCGCTCGTCGGGGTAGTCGTGAGCCCCCTCGCGCACCAGGCACGGCACGACCAGCGACGGCGCGGCCCGCAGGACGTCACCGCGCCGCAGCCGCTTCTCGATGCTCTCCTGCGAGAAGCCGTCCGCCCGCAGGTCGCGCGCCCACTGCGCCGCCATGGCGTCGAGCAGCTCGGTCGCCCGCTCCTCGACCAGCACGAAGCGCCAGGGCGTCGTGTGGTGCGGGGCCGGCGCGGTGACTGCCGCCGCGACGGCGCGCAGCACGACCGCCCGGTCCACCGGGCGGTCGTCGAAGGCGCGGACGGTGCGGCGCAGCGCCAGGGTGCTGCGGTGTGCCTCCGCGGTGCCGAGGCCGAACCAGTCCTGCTCCGGCGGGCGGACCAGCGCCTGCGCGCTGCGGCCGTCGTCCGGCAGCGCGAGCCCCCGCACGACCGCCACCGGAACGCCGTCAGCCTTGCCCTTCACCAGCTCGGCCGCGGCGGCGAGCTCGTCGATGAAGCTCTCCACGGCGAAGGCGGTATGGGTATGCGCCACGGAGCGCCAGGGCCCGCGCGGGATGGCGGCCGAAATGTTCGCGAACTCCAGGCGGCGGTGGGGGATGCGGTACGGCATGTCCACCGCCCCGCTCACGTCGCCCGCGTGCAGGTTCTCCGCGTCCGGGCCGGCGTCCGACTCGCGGAGCGACGTCGAGGCGACGCGGTGGCGCAGCGCCGGTTTGGCGATCGCGCGGATGTCGTCGGGAGTGACAAAATCACGCCCGTCCAGCACCGCCTGCGCGCGCGCCGCGCGCACCAGCGCCAGGCTGCCGCGCGGGCCGGCGCCCAGGGCGATGCCGGGCCAATCGCGGGTGGCGCCGACAATCCGCACCGCGTAGTCGACCACCGCATCGTCCACGGTCACCAGTGCCGTGCCGTGCTGCATCGCGACGATGCCGGCCGGACCGATCACGCGCTGCACCATGGAGAGGTCGAAGTCCGCCGCGCTGCGGCCGTGGCTGATCGCGGCAACCATGCGGATCTCGTCGGCGCGGCTCGGGTAGTCGATCAGCACCTTGAGCAGGAACCGGTCGAGCTGCGCTTCGGGCAGCGGATAGGTGCCCTCCTGCTCGACCGGGTTCTGCGTGGCCAGGGTCAGAAACGGCGGCGGCAACTCGAAACTGGCGCCTTCGATCGTGACCTGGCGCTCGGCCATCGCCTCCAGCAGCGCCGACTGGGTTTTCGCCGGCGCGCGGTTGATCTCGTCGGCCAGCAGCAGGTGGGTGAACACCGGGCCACGGCGGATGTCGAAGGTCTCGGTTTTCGGATTCCAGGCGGCATGGCCGCTGATGTCGCTGGGCATCAGGTCGGGGGTGAACTGCACCCGCGCATAGCTGCAGTCCAGCGCCCGGGCCAGCGCGCGCACCAGCAGGGTCTTGCCCAGGCCCGGCACGCCTTCGATCAGCGCATGGCCGCCGGCCAGCAGCACGATCAGGATCTGGTCGAGCGCCTCGGCCTGGCCGATGAAGGCCTTGGCGACTTCGCCGCGCACCGCCTGCACGCGTTCGGCGAGCGCGGCGCCGGTGACCGGCGTGGCCGCCGCGGCAGCAGCGGCATCTGCACCGCCGGTGGCGGGCGCGGAAAAGTCGGTCGTCATAGCTGGTTTCTCAGTCGTATCAAGGTGGCGATGCGGGCGCGGAAGGCGGCGTGGTCGCCGGCCGCGGGGGTGGCGAGCGCGTCGCGGATCTCCGCGTGCGGGCGCTGCAGGCGTTCGGCGATCAACCCGACCTGCACCGCGCCCTCCAGCGCAGCGGCCTGCGGGTCCGAGCGCCGCAACCGTGCCATGAATGCGTCGCGCGCGGCGGCGTGCAGCAGGTGGGCGTAACCATAGCGATACGCGTGTTCGCCGCTGGCGCCGATGTGCTCCAGCAACGAGCGCCGCTCGACCGCGGGCGAAGGCAGTTCGGGTCCGAAACGCTGCATGCGGCGCCACAGCCAGCCGATCAGCAGCAGTCCCAGCGGCAGCCAGGCCATCCAGCTGTGACGCAGCAGCAGCATCCACAGCGACGGCATCTGCGCGGCATAGACCAGATGCACGGTGCCGGCGCGGTAATTGGGCGCGAGCAGTTGCCGGGTCAGGGCGATGTGCGGGCCCTCCTCGAGCTTTTCGTTGCCCAGGAAGTCCAGATCGGCCAGGACATCGACGTGCCCTGCACCGTGGGCCAGGCGCGCGTACACGTAGCCGGCGCCGTCGTTGCCCCAGCGCGGGCCGCCCGCGGTGGCGTCGCCGAGATCGAAGCGGCGGCCCTGGCAGAACTCGCTGTGCGGCGGCTCCCCGGGCACCTGCAGGGCGATGCATTCGGGCGTTTCGTCGGTGCGCGGGCGTACGCCGAGCCCCTGCAGCAGCGGTACCGGATCGCCGGCCTGGAACCGGCTCGGCGGCGGCGTGCGCACCAGCAGATGGCCGCCTTGCGAGATCCAGTCCAGCAGCACCGTCGTCTCGCGCTGCGACAGCCGGCGCGGATCGTTGAGCAGCACCAGCGTGTCGCGCGCGCCCAGGCTCACCTCGTCCAGTTGCAGGCGCTGGCGCGACTGCACCTGCACGCCATCGCCGCGCAGGGCCAGCTTGAGCACGTACAGCGGGTTGTAGGTGACCTCGCCGCGCTGCGGCAGGTCGATCCACTGCTGGATGCGTTCATGGGTCTGCCACCACCACGTGCCGAGCCCGCCGGCCGCGACCAGCACCAGGATCACCAGCAGGGTGGCGCGCAGGCGGGTCATGCCGCCGCTCCGCCGGCCCAGCCGAAGCGGCGGCTGGCGAGTTCGAGCTGCGCCGCGAATGCCTCCTCGCCGGGCAATCGCTGCGCATACGCGGCGTACTGCCACATGCGCACGACCTGCTCGAAGGCGTCCCGGTCCTGCGCCAGCGGCAGCTTGCGCGCCGCGCGCAGGCATTGGGCTTCGGTCGCGCCCGGCGGCAGGGCCGCGCCGGTGCGCGCGACCATCGCCTCGACGTTGGCGCGGTATAGCAGCGCCAGCGCATCGCGTTGCTCGCCCGCCTGCCACAACTGCCGCACCGCGGCCGCGATATCCGTCGGCAGCGGCGCGATCGTCGGCACCGCCGTTTGCCGTAGGCCGGTGGGCTCCCTTCGCTGCTCGGCGGCGGTGGCGCGCAGCCACTTCATCCAGCGCGGCGCGGTGACCAGCAGCGCCAGCACCAGCGCGCCGAACAGCAGCCACAGGCCGATCTCCCCCGCCACCGCAATGGCGCGGCCGAACGCGGACAGCCACGGCGCCGGATCGAGCTCGCGGTCCGGATCGCTCATGCCGCGCCGCTGCCAGCGCGTGACCTGGCGCCGCGGGTTGACCGAGGGATCGGCATAGGCACGCTCGACCGCCTGGCGCAGCGAGGCATCGTCGGCCAGCGGCCCGCGGAACACCTGCGGCAACGTCGCCGCGTCCTTCCTGTGCCGGTCGGGCGTGGCCACGGCGCGGCGGTTGCGCCCATCCGCGGCGGCCGTGTCCGACTCAGCCGAGGACTCCACCGACGGCTGCGCGGGCGACTGCGCAAGTGGCGCCTGCGCCCACCCCTGCGCCGGCCAGCCGCAGGCCACCACCAGCACCAGCAGCGCCGTACTCGCGCCTGCCGCCAGGCGCGCGCGCAGCCGGCGCAGCACCAGCTCGATGTCCCAGGCCTCCAGTTCGGTGCGCCGGTTGAGATAAAGGCCGAAGCCGGCGCCGACGTAGAACGGCCCGATCACGCTGCTGGCCGCCCAGGCCAAGGCGTTGAGCGTCAGCTGCACCCAGGCCGGCTGGTCCAGCAACAGGCTGCCGAGCAGCCGCGCCGATTCGGGCAGCCACTCGGTCGGCACGAACATCAGGCCCAGCGCGACCGCGCCCAGCAGCAGCGCCAGTTCGAAGTTCAGGCCGACCAGCGTGACCAGCGCGGCCACGCCGTAGGCCGGCCCGCCGAGCGCGCCACGGCGTTGCCGCGCGGCTACGCCGACGCCGCCTTCGAGCAGGTCGACCGGCAGGTACAGCGAGCGCGCCGGTCCCAGCCGTCGCCAGCTCAGGTAAGGCAGCAGCCAGCCTGCGCCCCAGTGCAGTTGCGCATGCAGGGTCTGGCGCGCCGCCGGCACGTCACCGAACACCCCGCGCGACAGCACGTACAGCGGGATGCGCTCGAACACCGGCTTGAGCCACCACATCAACAGGCCGGCCAGCCAGATCGCATCGAGCGCGAACGCCAGCGCGTTCAGCAGCAACAGCACCGGCAAGCTCAGCAGCAGCCACGGCTTCCAGATCGCGCCGGCATGGCGACGCACCAGCGCGCTGCCCAGCTCGACCGCCTCCCAGGCCGAGCGCGGGCGCAAGACAATCGTCAGCGACTCGATGTTCATGCCGGCGTCGCGCCGTCGTCGTCACCGCCCGCCCAGCCGCGGCCGCCGCGCCACAGCCACGCCAGCGTCAGCATCCACAGGCCGCCGCCGACGCTGTACTTGACCCAGCCCGGCATCCAGCCGATCGAGGACCAGAACGCCTCCACGAACGCGGCGAACAGCAGCATCGCCAGCACCCCCAGCGACAGCCGCGCACCGCGGCGGCCGCCGTCGATCAGCGCATCGATGCGGCGCCGCCGGCCCGGCGCGACCAGGTTCAGCCCGAGCCGCAGGCCGGCGCCGCCGGCGATGACGATCCCGATCAGTTCGGGCGCCGAATGGCCCGCGACGAAGCGCCAGAACGGCTCGCCATGGCCGACCGCCTGCAGGTGGCCGGCGATGCCGCCGATCATCAGGCCGTTGAACAACAGCACCACGACCGTGCCGACCCCCGCCAGCAGGCCACTGGCGAAGCTGCGGAAGCCGATGCTGATGTTGTTCCAGATGTAGTAGCCGAACATCATCAGATCGCTGCCGCTGTCACGGCCGAGTTTGCGCTCGGGGTCGGCCAGTCGCTCCGGGTCGTACATCGACTCGAAC
>JAHWKC010000198.1 GCA_019348095.1 Pseudomonadota bacterium
AAAAGCGTCACCCCGCGCCTCACTTCGCCCGGAACGCCTGCTCCAGCTGCATGCCGCGAAACGCCGGGGGCGCATCGCCGTCGTTGGCATAGCGGTACAGCACCGCCGAGTACACCCCGCTCAATGCCGACTGGTACACGCCCAGCATCAGCACGCCGAGCACGAACAGCACGACCACCGCACCGGCCAGCACCACCGATACCTGGAACGCTGCGAACGCCAGCAGCGCGCCGAGCAGCAGCACCGCGGTGGTGATCAGCCCGAATGCCGCGCCGATGCCGACGTGGCCGATCGCGTTCTCGCCCCAGGTCTTCTTCAGCAGCGCGACGCTGCGCTTGAGCGCGTCGATCGGGCCGATGTCCTGGCTGACCAGCACCGGCACCACCAGGAACGTCGCCAGCGTCCACGCCACGCCCAGGCCGCCGCCGATCAGCCGCACGATGAAGTTGTTGTCGCGGTTCTTCAGTGACTGCAGCAGCACGCCGACGGTGGCGGCGATCGCGGCATAGCCCAGGATCGGGCGCAGGCGCGAGCGGGCGATGCCGATGCCGTCGGCCAGCGTCGGGTCACCGCCTTGCAGCCGGATCATCGCCGCACCGACCAGCGCGCAGTTGAAGAAGATGATCACGGCGTACTGGCAAAAATAGAACAGGAAGCCGACGATCGCGCCGCCGACGCTGAAGCCATCGGCAAAGATCCTCAACGCGAACACGGGAATGGCGAATGTCGCCAGTACCACCAGCGTGGCCAGCGAGGAGATCACCGGAAACAGCATGAGCTCCTTGTCCGAGCGCAGCACCGCCGCACTCGCCTTGACCAGTCCCCAACTGCGCGAAAGCTTGTCGAACATCCTCATGTCCCCTGATGCCGCCGAACCCGGGCGGATGCGACCTGCCGGCGCCCGGCAGGAGTGTGCACATGATGCCATCCGCCGCGGCGGGTGGACGCCGTACCCACCGTGCGACGGTCCTGTAGGAGCGGGCCATGCCCGCGATCGCCCCGCTACGGATGCTGCAATCGCGGGCATGGCCCGCTCCTACGCGTGCGGCGATGCCAGCTCGCGGTTTCTTTCAATCGCCGCAAGCAGCCCGGCAATCACAGCTCCACCGTCTCCAGCGGCAGCGCGTTGTCGCGATGCCCGGCCCACATCTGCGCCAGGGTGCGGCCGTCCTCGGGCACCACCACCTCGGGGGCGATGTCGGCCAGCGGCTTGAGCACGAACGCATGCCTGAGCTCCGGGCGCGGCAGGCGCAGGTTACCGGGGCCTTCAAGGACGCGGTTGTCGAACAGCACGATGTCGATGTCGAGCGTGCGGTCGCCATGACGCGGCCCGTTGCGGTCGCGCCCATGCGCGTCCTCCAGCGCGTGCAGCCAGCTGTTGAGCTGGTAGGGGTCGAGTTCGGAGGCGATGACCGCGGCGGCATTGAGGAAATCGGCGCCATCGAAACCGACCGCGCGCGTGCGGTACACCGGCGACACCAGCACCTCGCCGAAGCGCTCGCGCAACGCGGCGATGGCGCTGCGCAGGTTGGCCTCGGCGCCGATGTTGCTGCCCAGGCTGAGGTAGGCGTGGCTGATCCGCGGACGGCTCATGCGGGGTCGGCGACCGATCCGGCACGATCGGCTGGCGCGGCCGCCACCCGCGTCAGCGCCTCGGCCACGTCGGCGCCGCCGGGCTGCTGGAACAGCCGCAGGCCGAACTCGGGCAGGACCGCGAGCAGGTGGTCGAAGATGTCGCCCTGCAGGTTTTCATAGGCGACCCAGGCGGTATCGGCCGAGAAGCAGTACACCTCCATCGGCAGGCCGGTCGGGCCAGGCGCGAGCTGGCGCACCATCAGCGTCATGCCCTGGTGCACGCCCGGATGCGCGCGCAGGTATGCCGCGACGTAGGCGCGGAACGTACCCAGGTTGGTCGCGCGGCGGTTGTTGACCGGGTCCTTGCCGGCGGCCTGGAGCTGCGCGTTGTGCGCTTCCAGTTCGTCGCGCTGCTTGTTCAGATAGTCGTCGATCAGTGCGATGCGGCGCAGGTGCTGGCGCTCGTCCTGGTCGAGGAACCGCACCGAGTTCTGGTCGATCAGCAGCGCGCGCTTGATCCGGCGGCCGCCGGCGTCGGTCATGCCGCGCCAGTTCTTGAAACTCTCGCTGATCAGGCGATGGGTCGGGATGGTGGTGATCGTCTTGTCCCAGTTCTGCACCTTGACCGTGTGCAGCGCGATGTCGACCACGTCGCCGTCGGCGCTGAGCGCCGGCATCTCGATCCAGTCGCCGACGCGCAGCATGTCGTGGCTGGACAACTGCACGCTGGCGACCAGCGACAGGATGGTGTCCTTGAACACCAGCAGCAGCACCGCGGTCATCGCGCCCAGGCCCGACAGCAGCAGCAGCGGCGAGCGGTCGATCAGCGCGGCGATCATCAGCACGCCGGCCAGCACGAACACCACCAGCTTGGCCAGCTGCAGGTAGCCCTTGATCGGCCGTGCCTGGGCGCGCGCGCGGTCGCGCTCGTACAGATCGTTGAGCGCGTTGAACAGGTTGCCGATCGCCAGCGCGACGGTCAGCGCCATGTAGGCCAGTGCCACGTTGCGCACCACCAGCGCCACCGCGACCGGCAGCTCCGGCACGTTGCCGATGCCGGCATAGACCACCAGCGCCGGCACCACGTGGGCCAGCCGCGACAGCACGCCGCGGCCGAGTATCACGTCGTCCCAGTGGATCGGCGAGGCCTGCGCCAGGCGCACCACCACGCGCAGCAGGATGCGCCGGGTGACCCAGTTCGCCAGCCACGCCGCCAGCAGCAGCCCGATCAGGGACATCACCGTCGGCGCGTAGGCAAGTTCGGTCAGCGGCTGCCAGAACGCGGAAATTTGATCCATCGCTACATCCATCGTCACAGGGTAGCGGCCGGGCGTTCGATGATCACCCCCACCGCACGCGCACCGCGCACCGCGCCGGGCTTGCTCAGCTTGAGCCGCACGTGCCGCACGCCGAATTCCTCCAGGATGATCGCCGCGACCCGTTCGGCCAGCGTCTCGACCAGCCCGAATTCGGACTGCGACACGTACTCGATGATGCGCTTGCTGACCGCCTTGTAGTTCAGCGTATCGGCGATCGCGTCGGTGGCGGCAGGCACGCGGTTGTCGAACGTCATCTCGACATCGAACAGCAGTGGCTGGCGGATGCGCCGCTCCCAGTCGTAGATGCCGATCAGCGCCTCGATTTCGAGGCCTTCGATGAATACCTTGTCCATTGTGGTCCAACGCCGTTGTAGGAGCGGCTTCAGCCGCGATGGAATTCAGAAGCGACGTGACCACCACGCGACATCGGGAGAAAAAGCTCGCGGCCGAAGCCGCTCCTACGGAAGATCAACCGCCGGCAACGATGCCATATCCCAGCGCGGCGTCACCATCACCGAGGCGTCCTCGTGCTGCCCCGCCTGCAACCGCAGCGCGCCGGCGAACGCGATCATCGCGCCGTTGTCGGTGCAGAACGCCGGCCGCGGGAAGCTCACCCGGCCGCCGCGCTGGGCGGTGATGTCGGCGAGCTTCGCGCGCAGCCGCCGGTTCGCGCCGACCCCGCCGGCGACCACCAGCGTCTCGCAACCGGCCGCCTCCAGCGCGCGCGCACACTTGATCGCCAGCGTGTCGACCACCGCATCCTCAAACCCGCGCGCGATGTCGGCGCGGGTCGCATCGCTCTGGTCGCTGTCGCGCCAGGCCAGCATCACCTGCGTCTTGAGCCCGCTGAAGCTGAAGTCCAGCCCCGGCCGGTCGGTCATCGGCCGCGAGAACCTGAAGCGGCCGGCCTGGCCCTGCTCGGCCAGCGCCGCCAGTTGCGGGCCGCCGGGGTAGGGCAGGCCCATCATCTTGGCGGTCTTGTCGAAGGCCTCGCCGGCGGCGTCGTCCAGGGTCTCGCCGAGCAGCCGGTAGCGGCCGATCGCCTCGACCGCGACCAGTTGGGTGTGCCCGCCCGAGACCAGCAGCGCCACGAACGGCGGCTGCGGCCGGCCGCGCTCGGGATGGTCCGGGTCGTCCTCCATCAGCGGCGCCAGCAAATGGCCCTCCATGTGGTGCACCGCGACCGCCGGCACGTCCAGCGCCCAGGCCAGCGAGCGCGCGACCCCGGCCCCGACCAGCAGCGCGCCCACCAGCCCCGGCCCGGCGGTGTAGGCGACCCCGTCGATTTCGCTGACCGCCATGTCCGATTCGGCCAGGGTCTGGCGGATCAGCGGCAGCAGCTTGCGCACGTGGTCGCGGCTGGCCAGCTCCGGCACCACCCCGCCGTACTGCGCATGCAGCGCGATCTGGCTGTACAGCGCGTGCGCCCGCAGTCCGGCGTCGGTGTCGTAGACCGCCACCCCGGTTTCGTCACAGCTGGTTTCGATGCCCAGGACTTTCATGGGGCGGGACTCGGGACTCGGGACTTGGAGAAGCATAAGGGCTGGTGCCATCCCGAGCGAAGCAAAGGAGCTGCCCTGGTGCCACTCACATGCAGCAGATCCCTCGCTTCGCCCGGGGTAACAGGCAATGCTCTTCCCCAGGCCCGAGGCCCGAGGCCCGGTCGAACTTGCATCCGCGCCGAGCGCCCCGCTATCATACGCGGCTCGCCCGGAGGCCCCGGGCTGTTCACCCGAACCGAGATACCGTATGCCCAGCGTCAAAGTCCGCGAAAACGAGCCTTTCGAGTTTGCCCTGCGTCGCTTCAAGCGCACCTGCGAGAAGGCCGGCGTCCTGGCCGAAACCCGCAAGCGCGAGTTCTACGAGAAGCCGACCCAGGAGCGCAAGCGCAAGGCCGCCGCCGCGGTGAAGCGCCAGTCCCGCCGCGCCTCGCGCGATGTGACCAAGCGCCAGCGCCTGTACTGAGCCTCCGGGCTTAACAGCGCGACCCTCCCGACGGCCTGCTCCGGCCGTGGCGGAAGTGCGAAGCCGGCCGCGCCAATGCGCCGCCGGCTTTTTGCGTTTGTTCCCCGCTCCCGCTTCTTGTTCCCACCACCAGGAACCCAGATCG